>NZ_JBMDKE010000080.1:0-8464 GCF_057809555.1 Niveispirillum sp. FG156
AGCTGCGACATGACTCATATCGGCGCTGACCGCGCCTTACGCTGGGTCCCGGCTTTCGCCGGGATGACGATCACGGGGGGGGGCGGTCAACGTAAAGCCGATCTAATGTCAGGCCAAGGTCGCTGACAGCTTGACCTCGGCGTTCAGGACCTTGGATACGGGGCACATGGCCTTGGCCTGGGCGGCCACTTCCTGGAACTTGTCGGCGCTGATGCCGGGGATCTTGGCGGTCAGGGTCAGTTCGACCGTCGCGATCTTCCAGCCGCCGCCATCGCTCTCCATGATCAGCACGGCGCCCGTTTTCAGCTCATCCGGCGGAAAGCCGGCGGCGGTCAGCAGGAAAGACAGTTGCATGGAGAAACAGCCGGCATGGGCGGCGGCGATCAGTTCCTCCGGGTTCGTCCCCTTGCCATCGCCAAAGCGCGCCACGAAGCTGTAGGGCACGTTGGCCAAGGTCGCACTCTGCGTGGACAGGGTGCCGCTGCCATCCTTGCCGGTGCCATGCCAGACGGCATTGGCGGTACGCTTGATCTGGGCCATCGCTGCGTCTCCATCGGGAAAAGTTGTATGATGGAAGCGTAACACTGGTTTGTGACGGGCGGCAGCGGGGTGGTGGGGATTTTTTAGGGGTTTTAACGATGTATTCCGCAGTCTGATAATGCTCCCCCCTTCGTCATCCCGGCGAAAGCCGGGACCCAGCGTCAAGGCGCGGTTAGCGCCGATATGAGTCATGTCGCGGCTATCGCCGCTCACGCTGGGTCCCGGCTTTCGCCGGGATGACGAAGAGAGGGACCTACCTCATCAACGCCGCTTCTTCGTGTTCTTGCCCCCGAACTCGATACCGCCCACGTTCAGCCCGCCATCCTTGGTCTTGGCAGCACCCTTGGTGCGGCCCCCCTTGTCCGGTTTGGCGCTGCTGCGCGGCTTTTCGCCCTGGGCGGAGGCGCGGATGGGGCTGGCGCCGGGGGCGAGGCCCAGGTCGATGGCTTCCAGGCGGCGGATTTCGTCGCGGATGCGGCCCGCCTCCTCGAACTCCAGATCGGCGGCGGCGGCGCGCATCTTCTTTTCCAACTCGGCGATGATGGTCTTGATGTCCTTGCCGGCCAGACCGATGCCTTCCGCCGCACCCGTATCCACCTCCACCCGGTCACCGCGTTCATAGACGCTGCCCAGGATGTCGGAGATGTTCTTCTTCACCGATTCCGGGGTGATGCCGTGGGCTTCGTTATATTCCAGCTGTTTGGCGCGGCGGCGGGCCGTTTCTTCCAGGGCCGCCTTCATGGAGTTGGTTTCGCGGTCGGCATAGAGGATGGCGCGGCCTTCGACGTTACGAGCCGCACGCCCGATGGTCTGGATCAGGCTGGTGCGGCTGCGCAGATAGCCTTCCTTATCGGCATCCAGAATGGCGACAAGGCCGCATTCGGGGATGTCCAGGCCCTCGCGTAGCAGGTTAATGCCGATCAGCACGTCGAAGACACCCAGGCGCAGATCACGGATAATTTCAATCCGTTCAAGGGTTTCGACGTCGGAGTGGATGTAGCGGACCTTGATCCCCGCCTCCATCATATATTCGGTCAGCGCCTCCGCCATCTTCTTGGTAAGCGTGGTGACCAGGACGCGCAGGCCCTTGGCCGTCACCTCCCGCACCTCTGCCATCACATCATCGACCTGGGTGTCGGTGGGGCGGATGATGACTTCAGGATCGACCAGACCCGTGGGGCGCACCACCTGTTCGGTGAAGACACCGCCCGTCCGCTCCAACTCCCAATCGCTGGGCGTGGCGGAGACGAAAACGGTCTGCGGACGCATGGCGTCCCATTCCTCGAACTTCAGCGGGCGGTTATCGGCGCAGGATGGCAGGCGGAAACCGTAATCGGCCAGGACTGATTTACGTACAAAGTCGCCCCGGTACATGCCGCCGACCTGTGGCACCATGACGTGGCTTTCATCGACAATCAGCAGGGCATCTTCGGGCAGATATTCAAACAGGGTGGGCGGCGGTTCGCCCGGATTGCGGCCCGACAGGTAGCGGGAATAGTTTTCGATGCCGGCGCAGGAGCCGGTGGCCACCATCATTTCAATATCGAAGGTCGTGCGCTGTTCCAGGCGCTGCGCCTCCAGCAATTTTCCTTGTGGAACAAGCTCTTCCAGCCGCAATTTCAAGTCACGTTTGATCTGTTCCACGGCCTGGAACAGGGTCGGCTTGGGCGTGACATAGTGGCTGTTGGCGTAGATGCGCACCTCCTTCATGGAGGCCAGTTTTTCGCCCGTCAGCGGATCAATCTCGTTGATCGCCTCCAGCTCATCCCCGAACAGCGACAGGCGCCAGGCGCGATCCTCCAGGTGGGCGGGGAACAGTTCGATCGTGTCGCCGCGCACGCGGAAGGAGCCACGGCCAAAGCCGGCATCGTTGCGGCGATATTGAAGCTCAACCAATCTCTGAAGAAAACCCTGCCGGTGCAGCATCTGCCCGACCTGCAACGGGATGGTCATTTCCGAATAGGTTTCGACCGAGCCGATACCATAGATGCAGGAGACCGAGGCCACGATGATGCAGTCCTGCCGTTCCAGCAGGGCGCGGGTGGCGGCATGGCGCATGCGATCGATCTGTTCGTTGATCGAGCTTTCCTTCTCGATATAGGTATCGGTCCGGGGCACATAGGCCTCCGGCTGATAATAATCGTAGTAGGAAACAAAATACTCTACGGCGTTGTTTGGAAAGAAACTTTTCATCTCGCCATAGAGCTGCGCCGCCAGCGTCTTGTTGGGCGCCAGGATCAGGGTCGGGCGCTGCACCTTCTGGATGACATGGGCCATGGTGAAGGTCTTGCCCGAGCCGGTGACACCCAGCAGCACCTGATCCTTTTCGCCCCGGATCAACCCGTCGGTCAGTTCCACAATCGCGCGTGGCTGATCACCCGCCGGCGTGTATTCCGACACGACGGTCAACGGTTCGATGAACGGCCTCTCTTCAAGCTTTATGCGCCAGGGCATGACGGCTTCGGGGACGAGGGCGGCGGCGGGATCGGCGGTCTGGCTCATGGCCGGTAATCTATGCCTGTCCGGGGCCGGCGAAAAGGGGTTTGATCCGTTTTTGTTCCCTTTACCATCACGGTGACAGTGGCAGGCGGCTTATGAGGGCGACATAGGGGCTGGGCCGTTCAGCAATTGCCGCCCATCCCAGGGGCTGAGCATCAGGTGGAAATCGTCGCCCACATCATCAAGATGGTCGATCAGCAACTGGGCGGCGCGTAAATCTACCTCTGTCTCCAGCGATAGGGCCATGCGGTCAAGGTCCGGCCGGCGCACGCGCAATTGATTGACCAAGCGCACCAGCCGCACCAGGGCGGCGGCCAGATCATCAGGCAGGCAATGCAGGTCGGGATAGGGCAGCATGGGGCGGATTGAGGGGGCATGGTACGGGGCGGCGTCCGGCGACTATGCGCCCGAAATTGTTAACAAGTTGCCTGTTCATCCAGATAGGTCCCTGTAAATTCACTGGACCTGCTGCCCATCCCGCCTATAACGATTGGGTGGTATTGGCTGGCAGGGGGCCAGTCTGGTTTGGGGAGAGTGACGCTCGTGTCTCAGGCGCTTCAAACGGTTGCCCAACTGGCGCGCGCAGCGGAGAAGGGTTTGCCCATCGGTCCGGGTGCGGTGCGCATGGACGAAGCCGGCGATTTAAGCGTCACCAGCCCCACCACAGCCTCGCGCCATCATTTCTTCCTGGACGGGCTGATGTTCCATGTTAGCCTGACACCGGATGATGAAGGCACGTTGCTGCAGATCTGGGCCGAGGTGGGGTACATGCCCTTCACCATCGAATCGCCCGAGAAGCGCATGCGCCTGTCCAAGGTAATGCGCGCCGCCGGCCACCTGCGGAACGCCCGGTTCGTGGTGGATAGCAAGCAGATGATCATGGTGCTGGGTCAGGCCCATGTTGATGGCCATGTCACCCTGCCCGACTTCATGTATGAGATCCTGCAATTCGTGCAGGAGGCGCGGCCCTATCTGAAGGTGCTGGGCCAGTATTTGTGATTAGGGGTTGCTGAGCATGGCCAGGGCGTCGGGCGTGTCGACGTCCAGCAGGATGCCTGTATCCCCCACCGCCACCTCGCACAATACCGGCGCATGCGCCGCGATCAGGGCGCGCGCGCCCTTGTCACCCGTCAGCATCAGCATTTCCGGAATGAAGGCCGCGTCCCACAGAACGGGGTTGCCGCGCTGACCGCCACAGGTGGGCAGGATGATGGCGCGGCCATCATCGGGGCTGTAGGCCGCGATCAGGCGGTTGATGGTGGCCGCCGTCAGGCGCGGCATGTCGCCCAGCAGGACCAGCACACCGTCAATATCGTCCGGCAAGGATGACAGGCCGGCCTTCAATGTGGCGGACATGCCATCGGCATGGTCGGCGGCGTGGACAAATTCCACGGGCAGGTCGGCAAGGGCCGCACGGACGGCGTCGGCCTGATGCCCGGTGGCGATGGTGACGCCCGTCAGTTGCGACGACAGGGCCGTATCGACGACATGGCGGACCAGGGGCAAGCCCTGCCATTCGCACAGCAGCTTGTTGGCCCCGCCCATGCGCCGGCCAAAGCCGCCGGCCAGGACAAGGCCGTGGATACGCTGCGCACGCGGCAAGGCGGTGGCAAGCGCGCGTGGCAGGGGGCGGCCCGGAATTTCGGCCAGCAACCCGCCGACACCCATGGCCATGATCGCAGCGGCATCGACGGGCAGGCCCGCCCCCAGCCGCTGCAACACCCAATCCACGCCATTCAGGCGCGGCGACCGGGCGCAGCCGGGCAGGCCCAGGACGGGCCTTCCATCCAGGTCGCCCAGCAACAGCAGATTGCCAGGGTCCACCGGCATGCCCAGATGCAGGACGCGACCACCCGCCGCCTCAATCGCCGCCGGGATCACATCGCGGCGGTCGGTGATGGCCGAGGCGCCGATGACCAGCAGGATATCGCCGTCCATGTCGCGCAGGGCTGCGGCCAGAGCGGTGACATCGTGCGGACACCGAACATCCCCCACAAGGTCAGCGCCGATGCCGGACAGGCGGTCGACGGTGACGGCGACGCTTTTATCAAGCACCGATGGCTTAGTACCCGGCAGAATCGTCTGGATCAGGCCGGCGGACAGGCCGATCCAGGGCGACAGGGACACCGGGCCGGCACCCGCCAGCATCCATTCCAGTTTCGTAATGATGCTGTCGGGCACGGCAAACGGGATGATCTTGATGGTGGCCAGCATCTGGCCCTTCAGCACGGGCGTGAAGGGCGGGACGGTGGCGATGGTCACCGCCTCATCCACGCGGTTCAGCGCATGGATGGTAGCGGCGTCGATGCCGGCCAGACCGTCGGCGGCGGCGAACAGGTTGACGCGGCCGGTATAGGCGGCGCTTACCGTCAGGTTGGGGCCAGCCAGACGGGCGGCGATGCGGGTGGCAGCGGCGTCTTCGCCCACATCACCCGGCTCCAACTGCGCCACGGTAATTGTTTCGATACCGGATTGGGTGAGCAGTGCCACATCATCAGCGCTGATCACCCGCCCCTTGGTGAAGCGGCCATGGGTGTGGTGGACGCCATGGGCCAGGATGCTGCCGACAGAAACGGCGACCGGTACGGGACCGAAACGCATGTTCCTATGCCTTCCACTTGGCGCCGCGCAGGGCCAGGATGATGTCGGCCAGGATGGAAATGGCGATTTCCGCAGGCGTCACCGCCCCGATATCCAGGCCGACAGGGCCATGGATGCGGGACAACTGCACCTCCGACACTCCCTGCCCGCGCAGCCGTTCCAGGCGCGCGGCCTGGTTCTTCCGTCCACCCAGCACACCGACATAGAAGGCATCGGTGGAAAGGGTGGCGATCAGGGCCGGGTCGTCGAATTTCGGATCATGGGTCAGGGCAACCACGGCAGTGCTTGCATCGGGGCGCAGGGCGGCCAAGGCCTCATCCGGCCAGTCGGTGACCAGCACCGTGTCGGGGAACCGTTCGGGCGTGGCAAAGGCGGCACGCGGGTCGATCACCGTGACATCCAGACCGGCCAGCCGCGCGGCGGGCGCCAGAGCCTGGGCCAGATGCACGGCCCCCACGATCAGCAGGCGGTTGGCGGGTGGATAGACATTGATGAAGAACCGGCCCTCGTAGAATTCAACAATGCCACTGCGGTTTTCACGGATGGCGTCCAGGACCTGCGGCAGGAATTCATCCTCCAGCGCCACATCGCCCATCTGCCGCCCGTCCAGATCGACCAGCGTCTGCAGGCCCGACCCCAGATCGGTGACCAGGGCCACGGCGCGGCGGTCAGCCATGGCGGCGCGCAGCGCATCGAAAATCCGGGCCTTCATTGGATCGGCTCCACATACACTTCCAGCTTGCCGCCGCAGGCCAAGCCCACTTCCCAGGCCATTTCATTGCTGATCCCGAAGGACAGGAAACGCGGCTCACCATCGGCAAGGACCTTCGCCGCCTCCATCACCACCGCCCCTTCGACACAGCCGCCGGAAACCGAACCCGCCATGGCGCCGCTGGCGGAGACAGCCATCAGGCTGCCCACGGGGCGCGGGGCGGAGCCCCAGGTGGCGATGACATGGGCCAGGGCCACGGATTGCCCGGCATCGCGCCAGGAGGCGGCCTGGGCCAGGATGGCTTCGTTATCGTCGCGGATCATGGAAGGTTCCAGTTGGGATCAGCCGCATATGGGGATGCCGGCGGCGATTGTCAGGCCGCCGGTGTCAGGGCGGCGGCGAAGGCCGCGAAAAATTCATCGGCCAGCTTGGCGGCGGTGCCCTGGATCAGGCGCGCGCCCAGCTGCGCCAGCTTGCCGCCCACGGTGGCTTCCGCCTTGTAGCGCAGGATGGTGGTGCCATCGGGCCCATCGGTCAGGGTGACCACCGCCCCGCCCTTGCCAAAGCCGGCGGCCCCGCCCTGCCCTTCGCCGGTGATGCGGTAGCCGTTGGGGGCATCAATGTCCGACAGGGTGACGCGGCCCGCGAATTTGGCGCTGACCGGGCCGATCTTCAGCTTCAGCTTGGCCGACAAGGTCGTGTCATCGTCCCGCACCAGTTCCTCGCAGCCCGGAATGCAGCGGCGCAGGGTTTCGGTGTCGTTCAGCGCGTCCCAGACACGGGATCGCGGGGCCGGGATGGCGTATTCGCCTTCCATATCCATCGGGATGTTCCCACAAAATTCAAACCAGGGCGCCGCAGCCTGCCACAAAGCGGTGGCAAAAGGAAAATCCGGCATGAAGCGCATTGCGTGTGACCGGAATTTTCTGAAAGATCAATGATCAAGAAAAGGGCCATGGACAGGCCCCGCGCACCGGAGAACGGTCAGCAGCAACAAACAATGGGAGGATGGTTCATGGACGGTTTGAGCCGGCGGCAATTCGGCATTCTGGGTTTGGGCGGCGTGGCGGCGGCGATGGGCGCCATTCCGGCATGGGCGCAGGCCCCGCGCTTTGTCACCATCCTGACGGGCGGGACCAGCGGGGTTTATTACCCGCTGGGCGTCGCCCTGTCGCAGATCTATGGCAAGGCCATGCCGGAGACGAAGTTCACCGTGCAGGCCACCAAGGCATCGGCGGAGAACCTGAACCTGTTGCAGGCCGGTCGTGGCGAGATCGCCTTTACCCAGACCGATACGCTGGTCCAGGCGGTGCGCGGCGATGCGGAGGTGGGGTTCGCCAAACCATTGGACAAGCTGCGCAGCTTGGCCGTGATCTATCCCAACTATATTCAGATCGTGGCGTCGAAGGCGTCAGGCATCAAGACCTTAGCCGACCTGAAGGGCAAACGCATATCGGTGGGGGCACCGAAATCGGGAACGGAGATCAACGCGCGGGCCGTGGTGAAGGCTGCCGGCCTGTCCTATGCCGATTTCGAGAAGGTCGAGTATCTGCCGTTTGCGGAGAGTGTCGACCTGATGAAGAACCAGCAGCTGGATGCCACCCTGCAATCCGCCGGTCTGGGCGTGGCGTCGCTGCGCGATCTGGCCAGTTCCATCGACATCACCGTCGTATCGGTGTCGGCGGAGACGGTGGCAAAGATTGGCGAAGCGGTTTACCGCTCCGCCGTCATTCCCGCCAACACCTATAACGGCCAGACGGCGGATGTGCCGACGGTGGTGACGGGCAATGCGCTTGCCACGCATGCCGGCCTGTCGGACGAGGCGGCGTACCAGATGACCAAGCTGATGTTCGAGAATCTGGACGCCCTGAAATCCGCCCATGCGGCGGCCAAGCAGATCGCCCTGTCCAAAGACGCGGCGACGGAGTTTGCGCCCCTGCATCCAGGCGCGAAGCGGTTTTACCAGGAGAAGGGGTTGTTGTGAGGGGGGGCGTAACGGTTTCCGATCCTGTTACGCCCCTCTTCGTCATCCCGGCGAAAGCCGGGACCCAGTGTCAAGGCGCGGTTAGCGCCGATATGAGTCATGTCGCAGCTATCGCTGCTTACGCTGGG
>NZ_JBMDKE010000081.1:0-8148 GCF_057809555.1 Niveispirillum sp. FG156
GGCCCCGGCCTTCGCCGGGGAGGCAATCTATGAGTTTCAATGGGTTAGAAAGACCATACCCTGAATCTCAACACACCCTAAGCCGCCTGTTCAGCGTCAATTACTGCCTTCAGTTCCACCGCCGGGTCGGCGGCGCGGGCGGGATCGATGGGCCTGCCGCCGGTAATCAGGGCCTTGGCCTGGATGAAGTCGCGGGCATTGTTCAGGCAGTCGATGGCGATCAACCGCCCGCCGCGCAAGTACAGGACGGAGAAGCCGGGGGCGGCGGCATCGCCGCGCACCAGGACCTGATCATAATCCATGGCCAGACCCACGGCCTGCATCTTCACATCATATTGGTCGGACCAGAACCAGGGCAGGGCGGCATAGGGCTTTTCCAGGCCCAACAGCGTATCCGCCGCCACCTTGCCCTGATCGACCGCGTTCTGAACCGATTCCAGGCGGATGGCCCGGCCTGCGAAGGCATTGGGATGCAGGGCGCAATCACCGATGGCAAGGATATGCGGGTCTGGCGTCCGGCACAGCGCATCCACCACCACCCCGTTGGGACAGGGCAGGCCGGCCAGGGCCAGCGGTTCGACATTGGGGATGATGCCGATGCCGACAATCACGATATCCGCCTGGATCAGGCTGCCATCCGACAGTTCCACCGCCGTCACCCGGCCTTCACCCTGCAGGGCCGATACCTGGGCCGACATGCGGACATCCACCCCGTGACGGCGATGCAGCCCGGCATAGAAGGCGGAGACAGGCGGGGAGGTGACGCGGGCCAGCAACCGTTCCTGCGCCTCCAGTACCGTCACCTCATGCCCCAGGGCGCGCAGCACCGCCGCCGTTTCCAGGCCGATATAGCCGCCGCCCACGATCACCACGCGCGCACCCGGCACAAGATCGGCCTTCAGCGCATCGATATCGGCGATGGTGCGGATGGCATGCACGCCGGCCAGATCGGCCCCCGCACAGGACAGTCGCCGAGGCCGCCCGCCTGTGGCCCAGACCAGTTTGCCATATCCGATCCGTGCGCCATCCTCCAGGCTCAGGGATTGTGCCGCCCGGTCCACCGCCGTTACGCGCCGACCGGTCAGCAGACTGACCTGCTTTTCCTGCCAATATTCCGGCTTGCGCAGGGCCAGACGTGCCGCGTCGCGTTTGCCGGCCAGATATTCCTTGGACAATGGCGGGCGTTCATAGGGGGCGGCGCCTTCATCCCCGATCAGGGCGATGGACCCGGCAAAGCCACCCTGGCGCAGCGATTGGGCGCATTGCGCCGCCGCCTGTCCGGCCCCGGCGATGACGATATCGTAGTCGGTCTGGCCCATGCCAACGGTCCTTTGCAAGAAGACGCATCCGTCCCGTTCCCAACCATACGGGCCGTGGGATCAGGAATAGGCGATATAGGGAAAGCGCGCGACCCTTATTCCGCCGCGCGCTGCCCGGTCAGGGAGATATATTCGGCGAAGATGTCGCCCTGGATCGTCGTATGCTGACGCAGACGGCGATAGGCGATTTCCGGATCGCCCTGCTGCACCGCCTCCATGATGGCGGCATGGTCGCGCAGGTTCTCTTCCGCCCGGCCCGGATAGTTCAGCTGATAGCGGCGATAGGGAACAAGCTGCAGGGCCAGCTTGTCGGTCATTTCCACCAGCACGTCATTATGGCTGCCCCAGACCAGCAGCTGATGGAACTTGCGGCTGGCCGCGTAATATTCGTCCTGGCGACCGGCATTATAATGGTCTTCGGACTGCTTATGCACCTCGGCCAGCTTGGCCTTCTCTTCCGGCGACATGCGGCGCGCCGACAGCTTGGCGCACAGACCCTCCAGCTCCGACATGACCTCAAACATATGGATCATGCGGCGGATATCCATGCTGGCCACGACCGCCCCCTGGCGCGGCCGCTTTTCCACCAGGCCGGATTCCACCAATTGCAGCACCGCCTCTCGCACGGGCGTGCGGGAAACGCCGAACCGGGTGGCAATGACTTCCTCATCCAGGCGCGAACCGGGACGCAGGCGGCCCATGAAAATGTCCTGTTCCAGGGACACACGCACATGTTCGGCATGCGTTACGTGTGTGGGCTTGCTCATCAATCCTCCGCCGCGCGGCACCCGCGCTTGGCCATTTCCGCCTCTGCCGATGCCGCCGCCATCGCAACCCGTACAAGGCGCCATCCCTGTCATGTATCGGTCATGGTGGACGACAAGTCAAGCCGTCGCAGCGCATCCTGAATACGGATAAGGCATCTTGTGCATACATTACCGATGATAACGCGACCGGATACGCTCGCCCGTCCGGGTCGGGAGCTATGCCGAACAGGCGGAATTCCGGCTCACTCCTTGTCCATGCCATCGGAAAACCAAACTTCCTGCATCAACGCACAATTTCCTGTTTCGTATACATTGCGCGCCGTTAAAAAATATTATACAGTCCGAACCGTATTCAGAAAATGCCCGCCCTGAACGTCTGTGGCGGGGCCTTGTATCCGGCGATGCCGCCGGAATTCCCAGAATGATCCGCCGTGAATGCGGATGACAGGAAAAGAGCCGCCGAAGCGCGGCGATCAGGGAGGATAAGTCGATGTCACGGAGATACCGTGTGGCAGGGCTGGGCCTGTGCGCCAGCGCGTTCGCCATGCTTGCAACCATGCCCGCCGCTATCGCGCAGCAGGCCCCCGCATCCGGCACGGAGGTGGCACAGGCCGCCCCGGCGCAGGCCATCGGTCTGGAAGAGATCGTGGTGACGGCAAACCGCCGGCAGAGCAACCTGCAGGAAACGCCGGTGGCCGTGTCGGCCTTTACCCCGGCCATGTTCGACGCGGCCCCGCCCAAGGATCTGGGCGATATCGCGGCCTATGTGCCCAACTTCTCCGCCGCGCGCGTCACCGGCTTCAACGCCGCCTCCTTCGCCATGCGCGGTGTGGGGCAGGTGGACATCATCGTCTATTCAGAGGCGCCCGTGGGCGTGATGCTGGACGATTTCGTGATGCCCAGCGTGCAGAGCCAGCTTCTGGACACGTTCGACGTGGAGCGGGTGGAGGTGCTGCGCGGACCACAAGGTACGCTGTTCGGCAAGAACACCACCGGCGGTGTCGTCACCGTATACACGAAGAAGCCATCCCTGACCGATCAGGCCGGCGAAGTACAGTTCACCGCAGGCAGCTTTGGCACCCGCGCGGCCAAGGCATCGGTGAACCTGCCGCTGGTGGAGGACAAGCTGGGCGTGCGTCTGGTCGCCGCCTATAACAAATCCGACGGCTATTACAAGAACGGCGCCTGCTACGGCCCCGTGCCCGGCAGCAATGCGCGGGGTTGCGGCGATGGGTCAAAGCTGGGTGGCGAAGATATTTTCAACGGCCGCGCCAAGGTGCTGTGGAAGCCGGTGGAAAATGTCGAGGCCTTGTTCCAGGTGGAACGCGTGCGCGACAATTCCGACAGCGTGCCCGTGGTCAACACCACGCCCTCGGACAGCCGCTGGGCCTTCTATAATCTGGGCTTCAGCCAGGATGCCGGCGACCCGCTGGACCATGCCGGCATCACCAACCGCGATGACAGCCTGCTGAACATGTCGGACGGGCATCAGGTGGATGTCGACGGCTATTACAGCACCATCAACTGGGAAGCCGACAAGGTTACGCTGACCTCCGTCACCGGCTGGCGCAAGCAATATTCGCAGCTGCCCAGCACCTATACGGGTGAGGTCGGCCCCATCTCCCTGTTCGATGCCAACCGCACCGACCTGCGCAAGACCTTCCAGCAGGAATTCCGCATGGCGTCCAACTGGGACGGCCCGGTGCAGATGGTGGCCGGCGGCTTCTATCAGAAGAACGACGTGAATTTCTGCGTGGCGCAGATCCTGGGCTTCCTGGACCTGTTCGGCACACAGCTGCCGTTTGGCACCTTCAACAATAACCCGCAGGTCCTGTGCAATCAGGAACGCCAGAAGGCCTATGCCGCCTATGGCGACGTCACCTGGGAGGTCAATGACAAGCTGACCCTGATCGGTGGCGCCCGCTGGACCAAGGAGAAGAAGGCCTGGGCCGGGCGCAACCAGGTGTTCGTGCAGGCCCTGTCCGGCACCTTCGACCCGAATTTCACCTGGAACAAGCTGGGCAAGCTTCTCAATGCCGGTGATTTCAACAAGTATCCGACCGGCGTGGTGCGCGACAGTGAGAGCTGGTCCGAACCCACCTGGCGGGCCAGCGCGTCCTACAAGGTCACCGACGATCTGATGGCCTATGCCACCTATTCGCGCGGTTTCCGTTCGGGCGCCTATAATGATCAGACGGGCACCACCGGCGTGGCCATCCCGGCCCTGGCCGCCCGCCCGACCAACCCGGAACTGGCCGACAGCTATGAAGCCGGCATCAAGGCCGACTTCCTGGATAATCGCGCCCGCCTGAACGCCACCGGCTTCTATGTGAACTATAAGGACATGCAGCGCGGTCTGGTCGCCACCCTGACCAATTCCTTTGGTCAGCAGGTGCAGGAGACCCGCTTCTTCAACGCCGGTGAGGCGACCGTGAAGGGGCTGGAACTGGAAGGCAGCATCCTGCCGACCGAAGGCTTGGAAATCCGTGGTGTTCTGGGCTACCTGGACGCCAAGTATGACAAGTTCGAAGCCGATACGAATTTCGACGGCAAGATCGATATCGACTTCTCCAACCGCCCCCTGAACCGCGCGCCGAAATGGCAATGGACCCTGGACGCCACCTACACCATGGATCTGGCCGACAAGGGCGAGATCTTGTTCAACGGCGCCATCCAGTTCGAGGATGAAAACGGCTATGTCTATTCCGATGTCAGCCCGGAATTCGACAGCAAGCTGGTCAAGAAGACCCTGCTGAACGCCGCCATCACCTGGCACGACGCCGATGGCCGTTACACGGTGCAGGCGGTGGGCCGCAACCTGACCGACAAGCGCTACAACACCGCCACCAACGTGGTCGGCTCGCTCTGGACCTTCTCCACCTACGGCCCGCCCCGCTATTACGGCCTGACCCTGGGGGCGAAGTTCTAGAGCGAACTTCTTTCGACTGGAAAAGCGTTTTCATCGTCATCCCGGCGAAAGCCGGGATGACGATGGGGGGGAGATTCCAGTCAACGTAAACCCGATCTAAGGTTTCCCCCTCGAAGCGTGAACTCCCGAGAGGCGACCTGGGGGCCGGTGCAAACCGGCCCCCTTTTTCTTTGGGTGTATCAGGAACCGTAAAGCTGGGCGTGCGTACCCACCCGAATGAACGTCACGGTGACATAGCCCCCGTCTTCGATGAAGACGATGCGCAGGTCAAAACCGGCGCTGATGGCCCGATGTCCCGCAAGGACACCTTTCAGGGGATGATTATACAGTTCAGGGGCGTGCGGGTTGCTGCAAAGGGCCTTGATCGCCTTCTCCACCGCTATCTGCTGATGCGGCTGCAGCCGGCCAAGCTGTTTGATGAATTTCCGGTGGAAGCGGATTTCCATGCTCACCCGGCGGCGCTGCTCCGCTGACGCCGCAGATAGGCGATGGCGGCATCCGCGTCCTTGAAGCCAGGGGAAAGGTTCTCGCCCCGTTGTGCTTCACCGGTAGCCGCCAGGATTTCCTGTTCTTCGGCTGGCGTGAAGCCGTTCTCTGTCAGGACTTCCTCGACATGCACACGCACCAGCGCGTCCGGCGAAATGCCGGGCCGCAGCTTTGCCGGAACATCCCGGGCGCGATAGACACCCGCCGGAAGGGTCGGCTTTGTCGGGGCGGAACGCATGGTTTCAGGTCCACAGGCTCAATGACGATCAATAGTCGGACATTGCCGCCGCCCTGTCAAACCCACCCGCCGCTGACCTCACACCACGTTGAAATGCTCCGGCACGCCGCCGGGCCAGACGGTGCCCCACATCTGCATGCCGCCATCGATGGTCAGCATCTCGCCGGTAATGAACTTGCCCGACGGGGCGACCAGATAGATCACACCCTCCGCCACGTCCCAGGCATTGCCCATGCGGCGCATCGGGTTGGTATCGGCAAAGCGCGCGGTGGCCTCTGGCGGATAGACGTTGAAACCCTCCGTCGCCACCGTGCCCGGCGCCACGCAGTTCACGCGGATATTCAGCGGCGCCCATTCAGTGGCCACCGTCTTGGACAGATAGATCACGCCGGCCCGTGCGGCACAGGTATGGGCCGCCTGCGGCATGCCGCGTTCGACATAGGCCACGATATTGACGATGGACCCCGCCTCTCCCCGGTCGCGCCAGCGCTTTGCGGCGGCCTGCATCATGTGCCAGGTGCCGTTCAGGTTGGTGTCGATGACGGCGTTCCAGCCCTTCTTGGAAAAGTCGATGGCCGCCTGCGGGAACTGTCCGCCGCCATTATTCACCACATGGTCGATGCGCCCGAATTCCGCGATGGTCCGGTCCATCAGCGCATCCACCTGATCGGGGTCGCGGATGGTCATGGGCATGATGGCGATGTCGCGGCCCAGATGCCGGCGGATGCCGTCACGCGTCTCCGCCAGCTTCTCCTCCCGCCGGCCACAGATCATGACCTTGGCACCCAGGCGCGTGAACAGATAGGCCATGGCCCGGCCCATGCCACTGCCCCCACCCGACAGCACCACCACCTGGCCGTCCAGCAGGTCCGGGCGATAGACGGTGGGCAGGGCGGCCAGTTGCTCGTCGCTGAAACCCCATTGTCTGGCTTCGGTCATCTCTTTTTCTCCGTTGCAGGCGACCCTTGCTCCCTCACCCTCCCATTGGCTGGCACCAACGGGCCCCTCCCTCTCCCACCTTCGTGGGCGAGGGGCGAAATTTTATCCCCTCGCCCGCATCGCGGGAGAGGGAGGGGCCCAAGCCGGAAGGCTTGGGAGGGTGAGGGTTAGCTGTCCGTTACCCATCCAGCCGCCCGATAATGGCGACCGATGTGATGTTGCGGTTGGGCAGGCCGCCCAGATTGTGGGTCAGGCCGAAGCGCGGGTCGGGCAATTGCCGTTCGCCCGCACGGCCCTGAAGCTGCAAGTAAATCTCATAGACCATGCGCAGGCCGGTGGCACCGATCGGGTGCCCGAAACATTTCAGGCCGCCATCGATCTGACACGGGATCTTGCCGTCGCGGTCAAAGAACCCGTCCATCACGTCGCGCACGGCCCCACCTTCCGGCGACAGGCCCAGATCCTCCATCACCACCAGTTCGGTGACGGAGAAACAATCATGCACCTCGATCAGCGACAGCTCTGCCCGCGGGTCCTTGATCCCCGCCTCCTCATAGGCGCGCCGGGCCGCGATGCGGGTGGTCAGGGTATAGGACCCGTCCCAGGACCCGTGCGCCAGTTCCACCCCGTTGCTGGGCGCCAGTTGCAGCGCCTTCACGGTCACCGGATTATGCTTGCCCAGCGAGCGGGCAATCTCCGGCGTGGTGACGATGGCGCACGCCGCCCCGTCCGACACGCCCGCACAATCGAACAGGCCCAGCGGATAGGCCACCATGCGCGCATCCAGAACCTGCTGCTCGGTGATGGGATTGCGCAGATGCGCCTTGGGGTTCAGCGCACCGTTGGCGTGGCTTTTGACCGAGATATGGGCCATGGCGCGTTTCAGGTCGGCCATGTCCGTGCGCGTGCGCGCGGCATAGGCGGCGCCCAGCTGCGCAAAGCCGCCGGGGGCCGTATTCTGCGGCAGCCACAGGTCTTCAAACGTGCCCTTGGTGCGTTCCGGCAGGCCGCCGAAACCGGTATCCTTCAGCTTTTCCACGCCCATGGCGATGGCGATATCGCATGCGCCTGCCGCCACCGCATAGACGGCGCCGCGCAGCGCCTCCGTGCCCGTGGCGCACAGATTTTCCACCCGTGTCACGGGGATGTTGGGCAGGCGCAGCGCCATGGACAAAGGCAGGGCCGATTTGCCCACGCTCTGTTCATCAAAGAACACGCCCATCCATCCGGCCTGGATGTCGGCTTTGTCGATGCCGGCATCCTTGATGCACTCCTGGAACGCCTCCAGCATCAGATCGTCGGGACCTGCATCCCAGCGTTCGCCGAACCGCGAACAGCCCATGCCGATGATCGCCACCTTGTCGCGGATACCTTTGGCCATGATCAGGCCCCTCCTTTATACGCGTCCGGGACGCTCATAACCCTCACCCTCCCACGCCTTCCGGCGCGGGCCCCTCCCTCTCCCTGCCA
>NZ_JBMDKE010000082.1:0-7961 GCF_057809555.1 Niveispirillum sp. FG156
ACGAATGCTCAAATTATCTTACAAATGCAGGGTACAAACAAACCTAATCTCATCATGCTCTAGGCGGAACTGGCTGACAAGGTCGGATGCTTTCTGCTGGGCCCAGTCCATGGATCGAATCTGCTTATAGGTGGCTGGCGACTTATCACTACGGATCCCCATATCCTATTCCTATTATAGCTATTAAGAGAAATATGCATACATGTTAATCTCCTAATAGGAGTTATAAGCAGTCTCAGGTGGATGATAATCACAAATGGGGGGACCATGGAAAAGCCCAGCTTCATTTGGCGCACCGTCAAAAGAATTCCTGCCGCTGCCCTTTGGATGGTCGCCTTTCTGGTGACCGCCAGCGCGTTTTATCTTCTGCGCCAAACGGACTGGTCGCCGCTACCGCACAGCGCCAACAGCGCCGCCCTGGCGCAGTCCAACTTCACCGTACGCATTGTGCGCTCCCACACGGCCGAAAACGCGCTGGCTGGCCTTGACCATGGTGTTGTGAGCAGATGTGCGGCTTCCCAAATTCTTTCACGGGAAGAGGAGATCATCTCCACTGCCCCGAATGCAAACAACGGTCGGACCGAATTCGAAGAGATAATCGTTTCGGGAATGCGCATAAACAACGCGCCGGGACTGACCAACTGGGCAGCGAACCTCGCATTCAACCAAGTGATGGGAATATTAGACGATTACGCAGCGCGGCATCGAGCGACCTACGCTGCGCGGGTATCCATCGCGGATTACTTCAATCTCCAACGAGTAGTACAACCCCTTCCCGGTCACCAGGAAAAGGTCGTTAAAATTGTATATCAGGACGTAACGTGCATACGTCTTACGCGCACAGTTAGGGAGGACGAACGGGAGGTAGTTGCTTTGGACTTGGTTGGGAGCCTGAGAGCAGAGCCACTTTCCAACGCAGTGCAGTTTGTGCCACTGGCCATGTCCATCAACCGGGCTGCGGCCAGCTCTACGACGGCGGATGTCAGGATTGAGGTGCGTCTTCAAGTCGACACTGTTATCACCATCGATGACGAAACACTCTCGGTTCCGATCGCAAAAGAGCTGCTTCTCGCCGTGCCGGTGACCCTACCGGAAGGCCTAGCGGCGCCCGTTGCCGTCGCGCTGCCGATCTCGGAACCAGATCAGGGTTCGGACAGGACCGGCCCACCATCCGTTTCGCGCTGGTTTTCGAACGTTCCACCACCGGAGATTAACCGAAACAAATGTGAGGCCGGTTGCCGGTTCGGTGCAGTCTCATTCACGGTGGAAGTATCCGAATTCGGAACCATGAACCCCCATGTCGCGAACTTTTCGTCGCTCCTGGAGGATGGAAAATCAGCAGCCGATAGTTGGCTCGCCAACGTAAGCAGCCGATAGATGGACAAGGGTGCTGACCGCAAACTCCACCCAGCCACTGAGGCCTCTGCACCTTCCGATCGCTTTGTCCTGGATGCTCATGTATCCGGGGCATGCCATACGGAACGCGGATTTTAATATGCAGCACGCCTCGGATGGAGGCTTGCCACTCAATTCATGTCACCAAAGGACCCATTCGGACTATGTCGGCTATTGGGGCTGTCGTCTCCACCACCGGCGTCCACAACAGGCGCGAACCGGCCCTCAATCGCCCCTGTCCGTCAAACGGAGGTTTGACGGACAGGCGCAAATGACAGCTTCCATCCCCCCCTAACTCCTGACAACCCCACCGCCCCCTGCTATACTCCCCCCATCAACACCACCCCTGTATCCACACCCATTCAGAACAGCCAAACCGCCCGCTCTGAAACACCCTCAATTTTGTGTCGCATATGTTGCACGGGGCGTGCGGAGCGTGGCTGGCGGCGGGGTTCAGGGGAACGCCCCCTGCAACGCACCTGCATTTTATGTTTCACTTGGTTGCGCGGACGGTCGTTGTGCCGGCTCAGGCGTCCAGCAGTTTCCAGACGCCGTCCACCCCGGCCACGGGTTTGCCGGCGACGGACAGCAGGCCGCGGGCATAGATGATGCTGCGACCGGAGCGCAGGATTTCGCCGCTGGCTTCGATGAAGTCGCCGGTCTGGCAGGCCCCGATAAAGTGCAGGTTCATCTGGATGGTGGCGCAGGGGCGGCGGTTCACGCTGTCCCAGACGATCAGGCCGATGGCGTGGTCGGCCAGCGTGGCGATCAGGCCGCCATGGATGGTGCCGCGCTCATTGCGGTGCTTGCCCTCGCATAACAGGCCATAGGTGCGGGCCATGCCCTCGCCCCGCCACCAGAAGGGGCCGACCAGACCGGCATAGTCAGCCCATTCCTCCATCGTCCAGCCATCGGCCAGCAGGTCCGCCCGCGTCACCATTCCCGCCCCCTCCGGGCACGCCGGTGCCCTGTTCATGTTTTCTGATCCGGTTTTAAGTATACACAAATATCACTATGCGTATAATAATCCGCAACAGACAGCAATGGGAAACGGGGAGGGTGCGATGGCCGGGTTGGTTGGGGTGGAGCGGGAAGGGGCGGTTGCCATCCTGCGGATGATGCTGCCGGCCAAGCGCAATGCCCTGGTGCCGGAACTGGTGGCCGATCTGACGGCGGCGCTGGACGGGCTGGCCGCCGACCGGTCGGTGCGTGCCCTGGTGCTGACCGGGGATGGCGGGGCCTTTTGTGCCGGCGGCGACCTGGGCGCCATGGACGGGGCCGATCCGCTGGGCGTCACCGCCATGATGCGGGCCTGTCAGGGGATCGTGCGGCGGCTGGTGTCCCTGCCCCTGCCGGTGGTTGCGGCGGTGGAGGGGGCGGCGTTCGGCGCCGGCTTTTCCATCGCGCTGGCCTGCGATCTGGTGGTGGTGGGGCCGGGCAGCCGCTTTTGCGCCGCCTTCGGCAAGGTCGGGCTGATGCCCGATCTGGGCCTGCTCTGGTCCCTGCCGCAGCGGGTACCCATGGGACGGGTGCGGGAAATCCTGATGCTCTGCCCCACGATCAGCGGGGCCGACGCCGTGGCCGAACGGATGGCCGATATCCTGGCCCCGGAAGGGGAGGTGCTGTCCACGGCCCTGGCCCGCGCCGCCCTTCTGGCCGAGGCCGCACCCGGCGCCGTCACCGCCGTCAAATCGGCGCTGGCCGCCTGGCCGCAGGGGCTGGACGATGTGTTGCGGGCGGAGGAGGCGGGCCAGGCCATGCTGATGGCCACAAAGGACCACAGCACCGCCCGCGCCGCCTTCTTCGCACGCCAGCCGGTGCGGTTCGAGGGGCGTTAGGGGGTGCCAAAAAGCTGCCGCCGGATGGCGTCCGCCGTCCGGTGCAGCAGGGGCAGCAGGTCCGCCACCCGCTCCATCGGCATGGTGGACAGGCTGGCGCTGGCCGACAGGGCGGCGATGACGGTGCCCGCCCCATCGCGCACCGGTACGGCGGCACAGCGCAGGCCCGTCAAAATCTCCTCATCATCCAATGCCCAGCCCTGGGCTTGGACGCGGTCCAGCTCGGCACCCAGCCGGGCCGGGTCGGTGATGGTGCGCGGGGTCAGGGCCACGAAGGGGCCGCCCGCCAGATAGCGCGCCCGGTCGGGCACCGGCAGATGCGCCAGCAGGACCTTGCCGATGCCGGAGCAATAGGCCTCCAGCTGCATCCCCTCCGCCGAGAATATCTTCTCCCGCCCGAAGCCACGCTTCAGCAGGTAGGTCACCATCTCCCCGTCAAAGCTGCCCAGATGCACGCAGGCCCGGCAGTCGCGGGCCAGGTCCTGCACCAGCGGTCGGGCGACATCGACCAGCATATCCTCCAGCCGCAGCCCCGCCGACAGCGACAGCAGCGCCGGACCCAGCCGATACCGCCCCCGGCCCAGCCGGATCAGATAGCCATGCCTTGTGAGATCCTGGGCCAGCCGGTGGATGGTGGACAGCGGCAGGGCCAGCTCGCCCGCCACCTGGGTCAGCGAACAGGTCCCCGCCCGCGCCACCAGCGGCAGCAGCGACAGCGCCTTGTCCAGCAATCCGGGGGCGGGTTGGTCGGTCATGGGTGGGGGGCCGGCAACAGTCAGCGACCCCCCACCCATAACCAAACCGCTGCCCCCGCTCAACGCCCCTTTTCGGGGGCGAAGACCAGCAGGGCATTGCCCGGCATCTTGAAATACAGGCCATAGCCGGAATTCAGCACGACATGCCCGTCGCCGATGGCGGGGCCGGGGCCGCTCATCGATCCGCCACGCGCCTCCACCCCGTTCACAGCCTTCACGGGCTGTGTCGTGTCGAACCGCCAGACGATCTTGCCGGTCGCCCCGTCATAGGCGCGGACCCAGCCGTCGGAATGGCCGGCAAAGACCACGCCCGGCATGGCCGTGATGGCCGCCGTAATGCCGGGATCGCAAAATTCCCGCCCGCCGCAGACATCCTCTGCCGGGTGGCTCCACAGAAGTTTGCCGGTGGCGCCGTCGATGGCATACAGGCCGGGGCGCGGCGGATCGGTCGGCTTGCTGCCGTCCCGGGCATTGGCCATGTCATAGATGGGCACGTAAAGCCGCGCCCCCTCTGCCGCCATGCCGAAATGCACACCGCCCTGCACCCCGCCGCGCCCGATCCGCGTGCTCCAGCGCAGGGTGCCGGTATCGGGGTCCACGCCATGGACCACGCCGCTTTTCTGCCCACCCAGCAGCATCTGCCCACCGCCGGGCAGCGCCGCCAGGATGGGGGAGGCGGCATAGTCCAAATCCGGCCCCCGCTCCTTGGGACAGGAGGGATGGTCGCCCATCATGCAGGCCACGTTCCAGGCATCATTGGCCACCGTCTGGCGCAGCCAGCGGCGCTGCCCGGTCTTCAGGTCAAAGGCCATCAGGGCGTCGCTGTTGCCATCCGCCGGGCTGGCATAATTCTCCCCCGACCCGACATAGAGCAGGCCGCGCACCGCATCCACGGCGGGGCTGTTCCAGACGGGCGCACCCGAGGGGCCCAGGATGGGCGTGCCGACGCTGGTCCTGCCCTGTTCGGTCGGCTCCTCCGGGATCGTGTGGCTTTTCCAGACGGGCTGGCCCGTGGCCGCATCAAGGGCGGCCACCGCCCCCCGGAAGCTGCAGCAGGGGTATGAGGGGTCGGCCGGCGCCGTCACCTCCAGCGAGGAGACGGGCACATAAAGCCGGCCCGCATGCAGGGCCGGGCTGCCGGTGATAGTGGCACTGGAATGGTCATCGACCTTGGTGACCCAGATTTCTGCGCCCGTAGCCATATCCAGCGCATAGGCCCGCGCCAGCACATCCCCGAAATAGAGCAGGGGCCGGGCTGGGGCCTGACCCTTGGTCCAGCTATCCAGCACGATGGCCGTCCGCACCTCTGCCTTGGCCTGATAGGTCCAGCGCACACAGCCCGTATCCAGGTCGAAGGCATAGACAGTGCCATCCTTGCTGCCCACGAACACGGAACCCAGGCCGATGGCAGGCTGTGACCGGGCGCGCATGGCATTGGGGAAGGCGAAGGCCCATTTCAGGCGCAGCTTCGGCACATCCGCCGCCGTCAGCCCCGCATTGGCCGCCGGCACAAACCGGCTGGTATCATGGCCCCAGCCAACGGGCGCCGGCGGGCGGTCCATGTCAAAGCGGGCAGCAGCCCCCTCGCAGCGCGGCGGCATCGGGTCGGCGGCGGCGCTGTCCAGCTTCTGCCGCGACAGATACTCGGCAATCTGCTGGCGCTGTTCGCGCGACAGATGCGCCGCCTGGGCCTGCATCATGCCATCATTCATGGCGCTGAACAGCATGGACGGCGTCATCATTTCCAGCCAGGTGCGGTGCGGCGCCTTATAGACCCCGCCCTGATGACAGCCGGCGCAGTTCTCCTGGTACAGCGGTGCGCCGGGCATCTTCTCCGGATCGGCAAAGGCATCACGCCCCGCCTGGAACTGATCCACGGACTTCACCGTCTCCCCACCCGGCGGTGCCGCCAGGGCCGGAAGGGCCAGCGCCAACCAAAGGGCAGCCATAGGCAGCCCCCTCCTTATGCACGGGGTCATTCTTCCTCCCAGATTAAATTCTCATTATGTGTTTTTACGATGATATATTTTTATACAAAGCCTTTCCAGAAAAATGCAGAACTGATTAAAACTGTATAATTTCCATAATTATAATTATCACTCGCGGAACTCGCCCTAAGACCAGCACCCGGATTGGCCCCCTGACACAATCCATTTTCGGCACCCCCGCTTAACCACTTGGTAAGGTTTGGCCGCTCTGTTATGGATCGTATACCAAAACAGGGAGCTTCAACCGGACATGAAGTATCTACTGCTGGCCACAGCGGCCCTTACCTCCACCCTGGCCTTCGCGGCTGAACCTCAATTCGACATGAAGCGCGTATCGGATGATATCCGCGTCATGTCGGCGGATGATTTCCAGGGCCGTGCGCCCGCGACAGTGGGCGAGACGAAGACCGTCGCCTTCCTGATCGAGAAGATGAAGGCGGCGGGGCTGGAACCTGGCGGCAGCATCGGGACCGATGGCAAGCGCGGCTGGACACAGGATGTGCCGCTGCGCATGTCCGACATTGTCGGCAAGCCCAACTTGTCGCTGAGCTATGGCGGCAAGGCCCACGCCCTGAACCAGGGCAAGGAGATCGCCGTGCGCGCCGCCCTGACGGGCCAGGACAGCGTGACCCTGAAGGATGCGCCCCTGCTGTTCGTCGGCTATGGCATCAAGGCCCCGGAACGCGGCTGGGATGATTTCAAGGGCCAGGACGTCAAGGGCAAGATCCTTGTCGTCCTGATCAACGACCCGGATTTCGAAGGGCCGGAGGGCAAGTTCGGCGGCAAGGCCATGACCTATTATGGCCGCTGGACCTACAAGTATGAGGAGGCCGCCCGTCTGGGTGCCGCCGGCGTCCTGATCGTGCATGAAACGGCCCCCGCCTCCTATGGCTGGGCCACGGTCGCCAGTTCGAACCCGAACACGATGTTCGACATCGTGCGCGCCGATCCCAAATCCGCCCACACCCCGTTCGAAAGCTGGATTCAGCGCGACGTGGCGGTGGATTTGTTTAAGGCCTCGGGCCTGGATTTCGAAAAGCTGCGGGCGGACGCGCGCAAGGACAGCTTCCAGCCGGTGCCGCTGAAGGCCACCCTGTCGGCGGATTACAAGGTGAAGACGGAAGTCATCACGTCGAAGAACGTGATGGGCCGGATCACGGGCAGCAAGTATCCGGATGAGACGGTCGTCTATTCCGCGCACTGGGACCATATCGGCGTGGGTGAGCCCGACGCCAATGGCGACAAAATCTTCAACGGCGCCCTGGACAATGCGTCGGGCAGCGCCAGCCTGCTGGAGCTGGGTCGCGCCTTCAAGGCGGCGGGTCCGGCTGAACGCTCCGTCCTGTTCCTGGCCGTGACGGCAGAGGAAAAGGGCCTGCTGGGCTCCACCTACTACGCCAGCAACCCGGTCTATCCGCTGGGCAAGACGGTGGGCGTCATCAATATGGATGGCACCATCGGGCCGGGCCCCGCCAAGGATTTCACCATTTCCGGCACGGCCAAGCTGGGCCTGCTCGACATGCTGATCGAGGAAGGCAAGAAGGCGGGCCGTACCTATACGCCCGATCCGCGCGTGGAGGCTGGCGGCTTCTTCCGCTCCGACCATTTCCCCATGGCCAAGGTCGGCGTACCCGCCATCTCCTTCGGCGGCGGTATCGATCTGGTGAATGGCGGCGTGGCGGCGGGCAAGGCTTGGCGCGATGCCTATATCAAGGACAAGTACCACCAGCCCGACGATGAATGGTCGCCGGACTGGAACATGGACGGCGCCAAGCTGGATATGGGCCTGCTCTACAGCCTGGGCCGCCGTCTGGCCGATGGCCGCGACTGGCCCAACTGGAGCCAGGATAGCGAATTCCGGGCCGCGCGTGACGTGAGCGCGGCGGAGCGGAAGTAAGCTACTGCCGTTCCCTCACCCTCCCACCCGCTGACGCGGGCGGGCCCCTCCCTCTCCCGCCAAACGGGCGAGGGGCGAAGTTAAAGCC
>NZ_JBMDKE010000083.1:0-7100 GCF_057809555.1 Niveispirillum sp. FG156
CTGCTACGCAGCTCTGGAAACTAAAGCCCTGGCCGCGTAACTATTGAATTCCAGCCTCCGGCAAACCCGGGGCGATTCAAAGCTGTTGCCCTGGCTATTGCAGAGCGGCGATTGACACCACCAAAGCAAATCGCTAACGTCGGAACACTGAGAATATTTCTGCATTCCTATGGCGTTGCCCCTCATCATATCGCACATCCCCAAAACTGCCGGGACAAGTCTGCTCAATCTTGTCCGCAGTTTGAGTCCTGATGCGGTCCTAGTCTACAACGGTCAGCTTCAGCTGGGGAATCCGGATTTAGACTTCATTCTCAATTTCCGTGCAGCCCCAGCGCCGTCGGTTGTCATGGGACATTTTTCTTATGGCATCCATCGCCTGCTTGGTATCCCGCCCCGCTATGTGACGGTGTTGCGCGAACCCCTAGCGCGTATTGTGTCATTGTACCGACATCAGCAACGGCTGGAAAGTTCCAACTTTGCGGAGATGCTGCGCAATGGCGCCACCTTGCGCGATTTCGTCGTGTCGGGGGTCACCGAGATGACCAACAACCATATGTGCCGGGTCATCGCCGGAATCGCGCCGGAAACGGGTCGGATTCATGACGACTGGCTGTTGGGCCTAGCGCTCCATAATCTGAAGAACCACTATGTCGCCGTCGGCCTGCAGGAAGACCTGCCGGCGGCCACCGCGCGGATCGGTCGCATGCTTAACTGGCCTGATCACTGCGTTCCAACCGAGAACATTTCGAGCAACCCGGTACCCGTGATCGACGACGCTACCCGTGACGCGCTGGTCGCCGACAACGCTTTGGACATACAGCTCTACGAGCATGTCTGCAACCATCCAGTGGCCTACCTGCAGGGTTGACAGGCTGCGGAAAGTGACGAAAGCCAAGCCAGCCGGTGCGTGACCGATGGGATGGCGCGGCTGACAGAGCTATTCCAGCGGTATCCCCCCTCCGCGACGCAGCAACGTAATTCTGCAACAGGCTCTTCACTGTCTATGCTATTTTGGTTGGCACATGTATGATATCATTGGAAAAATTTGGTGCAGAGATATGATAACGCAACCCCCTTCCAGTGCGCGGAACACTCCGACAGTAGATGTTGCCCCACTTGAATTTTCCGACGGACATCGCCCTTCGGTTTTTTTTCTTCATATACCGAAGACAGCTGGGGTGACGTTGCGCAATTATTTGGCCAACCAGTATCGCCTGGAAGCTATTGCACCGAGTAATTGGCAGCAACTCCTTACGATTACCCCAGAGCGGGTGTCTCGCCTTCGCCTATTACAGGGTCATTTCCCATGGGAACTCAAGAATTTTTTGCCGGGGAACCCACGTATAATCACGTTCCTTCGTGAGCCGATTGCCCGCACTCTCTCGACTTTACAGCATCTTGCACGAGATCCAGAATTTCATCCCCTGCACGCCAGATTCAAGGGTTCATCTGTCACGGCCATGCTACGTGATCCCATGATCCGCGCCTTCGTGACTAACTCGCAGACCAGCATGCTTTCTACGCCTCGGCTTTCGTTGGATGAAACGTTTGGTTTCGCGCGCCGAATGGTTGAACAAGGAAACGGATTGGATTTTGGACTGCTAGGAACCGAAGTAAGCTTGACTTTGGCTGCGGAACGCTTGAAGGCAATGGACTTCGTGGGAGTTCAGGAAAATTTCGATACTTCTCTTCTTCTGCTATCTGAGGGATTTCATTTTCATCCATCGACCATTCGGATGCAGATGAACAAAAATCCGAATATGCAGAATGATGAGGTATCTGCGGAAGATATGGAAATCCTGCATGATATAAATCAAGCTGATTTGGAATTGTACTCCATTGCTAAGACTCTGTTGAGCCAACGAGTGCAGCAATTCAGCGCGTCGGAACTAGTCGACCATCTGATTAATATTGGTATATATCGAATGGGTGCAAGGTCTGTCGAGCTGGAACTCGGTGACCCGATCCCTGGATCTGGTTGGTACAATGCTGAGCAGCAGGGGGCGAATGGGTCAACCTATCGCTGGGCGGGACCAACTGCGTCCTTGGATCTGCCCTTAACGGCTGGGCACACTTACGCCTTCGAGGCACTACTGTATGGCAGACCCGACCTGGCGGTTATCCGCGTCTTCATTGATGACGAAGAGCAAACGTTAACGCTGGAGCGTGGCCACAGTCCTCTCAGTTGCACGGCGCGCTGGACGGCCCAGGCATCAACGGGATACCACACAACAATCCGCTTTGAAATTTCGCGCATGCGTCGATCAGCGACAGTCCAGGATTTGCGTACGCTTGGGTTCTGCCTCGGCCGTTTCCGAGCTATCGATATCACATAAATCTACAGAGACATTGAGAAATGCAGTGGTCGTCACCTGAACATATTCACGCTCTTTGAACGGGGGAGATGGCGGAAAATCGTTTGACTTATTATGGCTTATATTGCGTATTACTGATGTCATATCATTTTCAGCGTTGTGGGTGCTTCGTTGTCGACACGAAAGAGCGTACTGGTCCTTGGGGACACCGGATTTACCGGTCAGCACTTGATGGCCCTTTGTCGAGACGACCCAGAGGTCGAGTGCACTGGTGGTTCGTTTTTTGGGCGAACGGATTTGACCGATCCGGGTGCCATTGTGCGCCTGTTAGACCGTGTGCGGCCTAAAGTGATTGTCAATCTTGCGGCCATCTCGTCACCAGGTGAAGCGGACTATCGCCGTCTCTACGAGGTTAATGCCTTTGGAGTGCAGAGTTTGCTGGATGCTTTGGTCAATTCGGGCTTCGATGGACGCTTCATTATGGCGTCCAGTGCCAACATTTATGGTAATAATACGACTTCCGTGATTAGTGAAACTGACATCGTCGACCCGGTCAACCACTACTCGTACAGCAAATGGTTGGCGGAGCGCTTCTGTGCAGCATCCGGAGGTCAATTTCACACGACAATCACCCGCTCTTTCAGTTGTATAGGGGTTGGGCAGAGGCCGCAGTTCTTGCTGCCAAAAATTGTTCGTCATTTTCGGGAACGCGCCTCAGTTATCGAACTCGGTAACATTAACGTCCGCCGCGACTTTGTCGATATTCGCGATGCGGTTAAGGTATATCGCCGCCTGATGACTGTAGAAAATCCGCCTGACCTCCTGCATATAGCCAGCAATCGAACTTGGTCCATCAGTCAGATCATCAATTTACTCACTGAAATCACCGGGCACCGCATTGACGTTCGTGTCAACCCGGCCTTTATCCGGCCGAATGATCTTCTGTTCCAGCAAGGTGATGACGCTCGCATGCGAGCGCTGGGGGTGGTTTGCCAGTATGATATGATAGACACACTGCGGTGGATGTACGAGATCTCCGGCAACGAACCATGACATGCTGAATTTAGGGGTAAATTTCCCATGACTACGCGTGCGCTCATCACTGGCATCACAGGCATGGTCGGTTCCCACTTGGCCGACTTTCTGTTGGAGAACACCGATTGGGATATCCACGGGATGACGCGATGGCGCAGCCCGCTGGACAACATCGCGCATCTAGTCCCTCGCGTGAATGCCAAAGACCGCGTCTTCCTGCATTATGGTGACCTGCGCGACGGGATATCCATTGATGGGGTTGTTGCTGCGGTTAAGCCCGACTATGTCTTCCATCTGGCAGCGCAGAGCTACCCAAAAACCAGCTTTGACGCGCCGCTTGATACGCTAGAGACAAATGTCCAGGGGACTACTCGTGTCCTGGAGGCACTGCGCCGCCATGCTGCCGACGCCGTCATCCATGTTTGTGCTTCGTCAGAAGTGTTTGGGCGGGTCCCGCGCGAGAAGTTGCCGATCGACGAGGAATGCACCTTCCACCCAGCGTCACCTTATGCGATCTCTAAAGTAGGCACAGATTTGGTAGGCCGTTTCTATGGCGAAGCCTACGGCATGAAGACGCTGACAACGCGGATGTTCACACACACAGGACCGCGTCGCGGCGATGTATTCGCCGAAAGCAGCTTTGCCAAGCAGATTGCCATGATCGAGTGTGGTCATATCGCTCCCGTGATCAAGGTCGGCAATCTGGACAGCTTGCGTACTTTTGCTGACGTGCGTGACGCGGTGAGGGCCTATCATATGTTGGTGACTATCAATCCGACTGCGGGCGCTTACTATAATATCGGAGGCACCTACACCTGCACTATCAGGGAGATGCTGAATAAGCTTATTGCGCTCTCCACGGTTAAGAACATCCAGGTTGAGGTTGATCCTTCTCGCTTGAGACCAATCGACGCTGATCTACAGGTGCCGAATACAAACAAGTTCGGAGCCCATACCGGCTGGAAGCCTGAGATTCCGTTCGAAACGACGATGTATGACCTGCTGGAATATTGGCGTGGGCGTGTCGCTGGGAACCCGGCCTTCTTGTCCCGCTGAACCCCGTCCCCATCATCTACTCGGCTCAATGGAGACACCGCATGTCCACTGAGGTTTTAGACGCAGATGCCGGAAGCCGGGAACGTTGGCCGCTCGGTAGAATGTCTAACGTGATAGATATTGTGCGTTCGCGCGCACCATTGCGTTTGGGCCTAGCCGGTGGCGGGACAGATGTTGCTCCCTATTGCGACTTGTATGGTGGCTGCGTCCTGAATGGGACGATCAATTTGTTCTCCTATGCCACAATCGAGCCGGCACCGGAAGGAACTGTGGAGTTCATAGCTCCCGATATCGGCACATCGGTAAGTTTGAAGGCTTCACAACAGCTTGTTCTTGAAGAGCCATTACGGCTGCACCGCGCAGTGTATAATCGCGTTGTGCGTGAATTTAATGAAGGGCGACCGTTATCCCTGCGGATAACCACCTATTCCGACGCACCCCCAGGGTCGGGGCTTGGCACCTCCTCCACCCTGGTGGTTGCCCTGCTGCGAGGCCTAGTGGAGTGGCAGGGTATTCGGTTATGCGAGTACGATCTCGGGCAGCTCTCCTACGAGATTGAGCGTGTTGATGCCAATCTAGGTGGTGGTAAACAAGATCAATACGCTGCAGCCTTTGGTGGATTTAACTTCATGGAGTTTTATGCGGACAACCGCGCTGTCATCAACCAATTAAGGGTACGTGAAGCTGTCGTCTCAGAGTTCGAAAGTTCGCTGATCTTGTTTGATACTGGCCGGTCGCGCCACTCCGCCGAGATTATAGCCGAGCAGTCGAGTAACGTTGCCGATCCATCGGCCTCGCGTGCGATACAGGCGATGCACGGAATTCGTCAGGACGCCTTCGATATCAAGGAAGCTCTGCTGAAGGGCGACATGCACGGGTTGGCCAGGATGTTCCGTCAGTCCTGGGAGCGTAAGAAGCAAACCGCCCACAGTATTACCAATCCGCAGATCGATTATGTCTACGACCGCGTAATGGCTGCTGGGGGGCTGGCGGGAAAGGTTTCTGGCGCGGGTGGTGGCGGTTTCATGATGTTCATAGTCGATCCAGTGCGCCGTCAAAACGTTCTGGAGGTGCTATCCCAAGAAGCGGGCCGCATAGTCCCCTTTCATTTCGTCAGCACCGGCGCCCTCGCCTGGAGAATCCGTAACCCAGGCTGGGTACGTTAAGCATCCATGGTTGATGGTCTTTCTGGTTTATATAAGTGGAGGTGTGTTCGATGAGGTCAAATTAGATGCGCAGAGGATGACTCGGCGGCATATTGTGATTTATTGAATCCACGAGAATGGATATTTATCGCGGTATCGATGTGTACATTATACCAAATATATATCATATTTTTTGATGCCACAATTTATATTTTTGCTACATTTGTTATGGTCAAATGAGTGATATATCGTCTTTTATCGGCCCAGGTAGTCTCAGGAGGTGAAGAGAATGCATGAATACATATCAGTTTCTTGAATATTTCCCAATGATTGCAACATGGCAGTTCTGCATTTACGCGTTGCAATCACCCCTCCTGCATGTTTTTGAATTCGTTGCTGAATAGGCCTACAATGACTCAATCGAACGTTCTAAAGGATAAAGCGCCCAGCAAGTGCAAAGGGGTGCTCATTGCTGGTATGCATCGGTCAGGGACGTCGCTGACGGCTGGCATTCTGTGCCAGATCGGCGCGACTCCTCCGAAGAATCTTATGCCGGAGAACGCGTTCAATGAAACCGGCTATTGGGAGTCCCTTCGTTTTTGTGAAGTGAATGACCGTATTCTGAGTTCAATCGGCAGCAATTGGGACGACACTCTTCCTATCGACGACGGCTTCTTTTCTTCCGATGCAGGAAAAGAGGCGGTGTCCGACATCGCCGCGGCCATCATTGAAGAATATGGAAACAGTTCGCTGATTTGCGTTAAAGATCCCAGAATCTCGCGCATTTTCCCGTTATGGATTTCCGCTTTCGAGCATTTAGGGATTGAGCCTTTCGTTATAATTCCTTTCCGGAATCCTCTTGACGTCGCTTCATCGCTGAAGCGGCGGGATGATTTGGCCTTTCCTTATGTCCAGGCGCTGTGGCTCCGCTACATGCTGGATTGTGAACGGCACAGCCGTGGTCAAAAGCGTGCTTTCATCTCTTATGAAAGTCTGTTGGCGGACTGGAGAGGCTCCGTTATGCAGATCGGCAGGGATTTGGGCATATCTTGGCCGAAGATGCAGCCGAAGATATCAGCCCACGTCGATAGGTTCGTGTCCGGAAAGTATCGGCACCATAGTTCTAACGCTAGTGATCTCGCCCAACACCCTTATGCATCTTCGTGGGTTAAGCAGGCATACGAAATTTTAACTGCATGCGGCTCAGGAATCTGTCCAAATCCTGAAGAAGCCTTCACTGGGTTGATTGATCAGGTCGATGCTGGCGATAAATTGTATTCTGCGATGCTGGCTGAAGCGGCCCTTAAGCTTGAGGAAGAGCGTAATGCCAAATCCGTCCTTAATCAGGAGATCGCTAATTCCGAGATAATAGTACGGTCTATGAAGACGGAGGTTGCAGCAGCGCTCCATGCGGGATTGGAAGAGCGGTCAAAAGCTCAGGCGATCCGGGATAACGCCGAGACAACTCTCGCCGCTGCACAGCAGCAGGCTGCTGCGGTCGAAGCCGCGCTGAAGGCTGAGGCTGCGGTTGAGATTGAAGCACTCCGTG
>NZ_JBMDKE010000084.1:0-6949 GCF_057809555.1 Niveispirillum sp. FG156
ACCATCCGCGCCTCGGGCAATGGCGGGGCGGTCGTGGCCGTCCACGCCCCCGCCGCCGGCCTGATCCGCCTGCTGCCCAACCGGCAGGGCAGCGTCATCGGCTGGCTGCGGCCGGACGGCAAGCTGGGCGGGGCCTACACCTACGACGCCTATGGCAACAGCCCCCAGGCCGCTGCCGCCGGCCCGGCTTTCCGGTACGCCGGGATGCGCTACGATGCCGAAACAGGCCTGTACCACACGCCCAACCGGGCTTACGATCCCCAGGACGGCAGGTGGATGCAGCTCGATCCCATCGGCATCAAGGATGGGCTTAACCGATATGCCTATGTGAAGAATTCGCCGGTCATGGGGGTCGATCCGACGGGGTTGGCCAAATGTGGAACTGGAATAGGCACACTGACTAATAGCCAGTGCAATACGGCACTGGACGATGCAGATAAAGCCCGAAGTGACTTGGCCGTAGCCGTAAGCACAATTAAAGCGCTAGTAGATAAAGTTGGCAGTCGTGAGTCATTGTCTGCTGACGAATCTAAGCTTTTGGGCACTATTAGAGAGAAGTTCGGAACCAGCTTTACAAGTGCTGGGCAGTTACGAAAATTTTCTGCTGGACTGTCAAATATTAGTGCCACCATAGGCCGACGCGGAGAGGGAATAACTTTATACCGTATGGCAGACAAGACAGATAGCAGCGGGGGTTCCGTAAGAGCAGAGGTTAGAAAAGGGGAAAGTATATTTTCAGATATTCCCATTATTGGAAAGTTCTTCGACAATAATGTTTATCTTTCTGATAAGCATTTAGGTGACAGTAATGCCGCAGCAAGACAACGGGACATCATTCATGAAGGCGCACACTGGGCCAATCTCGATGCAACGGATAGATATGGAAGGGCTGGAATAAATGATATTAGAAAAGGAAACTCGGATTATCTGCTCAAGAATCCAGACACGTACGCTTGTTTTATGCGTCCTAGCGCTTGCGGGTATTAGCTTTTATATTGGTGAATCTATTGCAAACGGAGAATCTGATTTTGACGGCATATCTCGCGGAACCACCCCTTTTGTTCAAGTCTTTCGAGATGCACCCATCAAAATAGACAAAATGGGAAACGCCTACATGGTACTAAAATTACATAATAATACCGAAATCTCACAATGCGCGCGGGCGATCGATGTACGCGGCACTTATTTTGAGGATAACGCAATTGTAAAAGTAAATGGCATTATTTTGCCGTACAAAAAATTTAATGACTGGGCCGAAAGAAATAATAATAACAATGTATTCATATTCAGGCCAAAGGAAATTTTGCAAATACCAGTTAACATTAAGGACTACTATAATTTTATTGACCACTATCGATATATAATTGAAATTAGATATTTTATCGAGTTTGTAAAATGCAATTCGGAAAATACGTTGGATGTAAAAGATATTAAAAGCAGCTGGTCATATAAAGAGGCATTTTTGGGTGGTCAGTACACTTATTTTAAGTATATTTCATTTATATTAAAGCCAATTTGGTTTTTTCAGGATGGAACGGTTCTGGAAATGGTGTATACTTACGATCCAAATAAAAACCCTTAATGGAGTGATTTTTGAAGGTTAATTTGTTAACCTTCTTTCGATGAGCTGGTCCAGAGAGGCATGTGCGATCATCGCTTGATCCTCCCTTGGGGGTATGACGGTTTTGGTCGTCTGTCGATCCTGTCCTATGCCGATGGCCGGACGGAGAGCTACGCCGGAGCCTGCCCCGGACTTGATCCTGGGACGCTGCCGACAACCGCACGGGCTTCACGCAGCGCGACGGGACCCTCAGCACCACCGCCTATGACGCGCTGAACCGCCCCACCAGCATCACGCGCCCCGGCCTGACCGTCACCTCCTACGGCCTGGACATATTGGGCCGGGTGGTGGCGGAGAAGGCGGGCACCGCGACGGTGCGCACCCATGCCTATGACACAGCCGGGCGCAAGCAATCGGCCAGCATCACCCTGCCCCGCCCCGCCACGGGCGTGACCGGCGTCGCCCCCACCGTGGCGATGAGCTTTACCTACGACGCCGACGGCAACCGCACGGGCGCCACGGTGGGCTGGCGCTATGACGGGTTGAACCGGGTGACGGGTGTGGATCTGGGCACCGATGCCGTGACCCGCCGCAGCTACAAGTCGAGTTGCGCCGGTTCGGCACAGAGATAGTCGCCGGGGGTTGGGGTCCAGATCGGACAGCAGGCTATCGGAAATGTCCTGCCCCTGTCCGCGCAGGAACCTGACAACATGGTCTATGTAGACCATGTTTCACGAACGTCCGAACCGTTGCAAACTCACGATGCGGGCCAGGGCGTTGTGGGTTTCACCCCTGTTCGATACCGTCATTGCCGGTCGGCGCAGCATCGGATCGTCCAACCGTTCGATCTGTTCCCCCTGTCACTCACCCGTGAACAGCGGCCAAGCCTTCTTCAGGGCGGCAACATGCGTATTCGTTACGACGCCGGCCCCGACGCGCCGTTGGGCATAGGCCGGTCCGCCATCCGCCGTGACGAAGATGTCGGTCCGGTTGACCTGACCGGCCAGGGTCAGGTCGATCATCGGGACGGTAAGGGGTCACGACATAGAAGGGGCGAAAAACCACGCTAAGGGGACAAATCAAGAACGGCTCTCCCCTGTCCATCAAACGTCCGTTTGACGGACAGGCAGACGCCAGGGGGTGATTTCCGGTATGCGCCTCATCTCGGTTGATCGGCGGTGCTTACCCAATTCCCGAGAGCTGCCGTACATTCACTTGTGGGGGTCCGGACACGAAAGTGATCATATTGTCCGGTTCGCGCGAACGTAGGGCGAACATGAGATTTCAGCCACTGGTTTCGGTATCAGAAACCTTGTCCATGGCTGCGTGGAGGGCGGTCTTCCCAACCTTGATGACCCTGGCGGTCGCCTCCCAAACTGTCAGTCCCTGGGCGATCAGGGCCATCCTCCGGCGAAGATATGAAAGCTCAAGCGTCCGCCTGGCCTGGTTGTGTCTCCGAAGTTTCAGACGGACGTGGCCGAGCTCTGATTGAAAAGTGCGGGCGCGGTACCAAGACGCGCCCGGACAAGCAGGTCAGCCGATATGCTTGGCCAGAAATTCGCGCATCGCGGCGCCGATCTCGACGGCATGGGTTTCGAGCGCGAAGTGGCCGCTGTCGACGAAGCGAACGTCCGCGGCCCGCACATCGCGCTTGAACGCCTCTGCGCCCGGCGGAATGAAGAACGGGTCGTTCCTGCCCCAGATTGCCAGCACTGGCGGTTGATGCTCTCGCAGATAGGCCTGGAAGGTGTCGTAGAGCGCGACATTGGTCTGATAATCGAGCAGCAGGTCGAGCTGGATTTCGTCGTTGCCGGGCCGCGTCAGATAGAAATCGTCGAGGTTGCGGCCGTCGGGCGAGACCTTTGTCGGATCGTCGACACCGTGGGTGTATTGGAAGAACGTCGTCTCCGGCGCCAGGAAGCCGCGTAGCGCGTCGCGGTTGGCCTGGTTGGGCTCCCTCCAATAGGCCATGACCGGGGCGAATGCGTCCGACACGCCTTCGAGATAGGTGTTGCCGTTCTGGGTGACGATCGCGGTGATCCGTTCGGGGTGCTTGACCGCCATCCGGAAGCCGACCGGAGCTCCATAGTCAAACACGTAGATGGCGAATTTGTCGAGGCCGAGCACCTCGGTGAAACGGTCGACAACGTTAGTGATGTTAGCGAAATTATAGTCGAACTGGTCGCGGGCCGGCTGCTCGGTCATTCCGAAACCCGGCAGATCGGGGGCGACGACGTGATATTTGCTGGCGAGCTCAGGGATCAGGTCACGGAACATGTGGCTCGCGCTCGGGAAGCCGTGCAGCAGCAGCACGGTGGGGCGGCTCGCATCGCCGGCTTCGCGGTAGAACAGCTTGAGGCCATCGACATCGACGGTTTTGAAACTAACGTTCATGGGAAGTCTCCCTGATTTCAGGACGTGAAGAGGGCTTTGCGGGCGCGGCTGCGCGCCCGCATTGTTTGGTTCACAAGTTGTGAGAAGGATCAGGCGGTCAGGCTGTCCGGACCATCACGACCGGGAAGTCGATTTCGGTCTTCAGCGCTTCATTGACGTAGTTGGTGAAGGTGTTGAGCGCGACATGGGCGATGATTTCGACGATCTGCGCATCGGAGTATCCCGAGTCCTTGAGCGCCCGGATATCGGCGTCGCTCGCCTGTCCGCGTGCCCGGGCCAGCTTGACGGCGAAGCGCACGGCTGCGTCCGCCTTGACGTCGTTGGAGGCACCGCTTCGGTTTGCAGTGATCTCCGCGTCATCGAGCTTAGCCAAGTTGCGGGCGATGTACGTGTGAGCGGACAAGCAGTAGCCGCAATCATTCACCTCGGCGATCGCCAGCGCGATCCGCTCGCGGGTCTGCGCGGCTAGCGCGCCTTTGCTGAGCGCGCCGGAGAAGCCGAGATAGGCTTCCAGTGCGGCCGGGCTATTGGAAACGATACGAAACAGGTTCGGTACGGTACCAAGTTGCTTCTGGACAGCAGCCAACAAGGGCTGCGCTTTTTCGGGGGCCTGTTCGGTAGCGGGGGTGGGGATGCGGGACATGGGCTTTTCTCCTGAACGAGTTGTCTTGCCGTTGCTGGATTAAAGTATCCCCCTCCGTATCCGATAGGCAGGTGCTAAATTATAAAGCCTAACTTCCGTAAAACGAGAGGGACGATGGACAGGTTCGAGGCAATGCGCACGCTGGTCGCGGCGGTTGATGGAGGGAGCCTTTCCGCTGCCTCCCGTTCCCTCAACGTTCCCCTTCCCACCGTCAGCCAGCGCGTTTCCAACGTCGAGAGCTTTCTCGGTTCGCAGTTCGTCGTCCGCACAAGCTGCAAGCTCCTGCTCACGGAAGCTGGCACGGCCTATGTCGCATCGGCCCGGAGGGGGCTTGAGGAACTGTCGGAGGCAGAGCGCGCCGCCTCCGGCGAATATCGCGCGCCGCGCGGCGAGTTGATGGTGACCGCGCCGATCATCCACGATTTTCTTGCTGCTTATCCCGATGTGACAGTTCGGCTTGTGCTGTCCGACAGCAACATCGACCTCGTCGAATTGGCATAAGGAGCAATCCGCGAAAGGTGATCATTCTTCTTGACAATGCGTGAGTAAACAGTCATCTATCGGGTGAGGATGATGGTGAATGGCGCGGCCCAGAAGCGAAGAAAAACGTGATGCGATCCTGAAGGCGGCGATGGAATTGGTTGCCGAACACGGTCTTGGTGCGGCGACGGCTGAAATCGCCAAGCTAGCTCAGGTGCCGCATGGATCGGTGTTCACATACTTCGGAACGAAATCCGCTCTGCTCAATGAGCTCTATGTCACGTTGAAGACGGAGCTGTCTGAGGCCGTCCTTGATGCGATGCCTGGCGACGATGATGTCCGCGGGCAACTGCATCATCTATGGGCGCGATGGACGGACTGGGGCGTTTCTAATCCGTCGAAGCGGCGAGCCTTGGCCCAGCTCGGGGTTTCAGACCAGATCACCGAAGCCAGCCGAAAGGCGGTGGCAGTCGTCGCCGGCCCAGCCGTCGCAATCGTACACCGCGCACGATCAACCGGCGCGTTGCGGGACGCACCTTTGGCGTATGTCGGAGCGCTTGTGGAAGCGATGGCAGGGACGACGATCGATTTCATCATCCACGACCGTGGCAATGCGGAAGGCGTCCGCGATGCAGGTTTCGAAGCCCTTTGGCAAGCGTTGAGGTGAATTTTTTAGTGCAAAAATGAGTGTCTGCTCAGTCATGATAGGAGTTGTCCGGTGAGAGCTATCCAAGCCATCCAGTTCGGCAGTCCAAGCGTCCTGACAGTCGTCGACCTGCCCGATCCGACCCCGGGACCGGGCCAGATCGCGATCAATGTCACCCACGCGGCGGTTGGTCACATCGACCTCCTTTTTCGCCAGGGAAAGTTCAAGGACGTGCCCGGCATGGCCCAGCCGCCCTTCATTCCCGGATTGGAAGTGGCCGGCAGGGTGCGAGCGCTCGGCGATGGGGTGACCGGGTTCGCGATCGGCGAGAAGGTCGTCTCAATGTCGGCCGGCGCTGGCACCGGCGGGTATGCCTCCGTGTATATCGCGCCCGTGCATGGCGTTGTGTCGATCGAGGGCTCCGATATCGATCCTTCTCTCGCTGTCGCGATGATTCCCAACGCCGCGATGGCCCACGTCGCCCTCACCCTGGTTGCCAAGCTCCGCGAGGGAGAAAGCATGCTGGTCCAAGGTGCCCTCGGCGGCCTCTCCTCCGCATTCCCTGGGATCGCAAAGCAGCACGGGGCTTCACGTGTCGTTGGCACGGTCCGTTCGGGCAAGCTGGAAGCAGCAGCGAAAACGAAACTGCCCTACGATCAGATCGTCGATTCCGCAGAGTTGCCAGGTGCGCTCGATGGTGAAAAATTCGATGTCATCATCGATCCCGTCGGCGGCATCGTCCGCAGCCAAAGCTTTGCAATGATGAAGCCGGGCAGCCGTCTCATCGTCGCGGGCAATGCCAGCGGCGACTGGGATCACACTGTGAAGACCAGCGACCTCTGGCTCGGTAGCATGACCGTCGCCGGCTTTAATGCGGGAGCCTTTTTGCCGTCACACCCAGACGTTATCCGGCCAGGTCTCGAGGCTGCCTTGAAGGCGGCAGCCTCAGGACTGTGCGAAATTCCAGTCGACGTACTCCCCTTCAGTGAGGCTGTGACCGCCCACGAACGGATGGAGAACCGCTATCTGAACGGCCGGATCGTACTGACGCCACATTTGTGAATTGCGCGGACAGCCTTGAAGTAAAGCCGAGGCCGTTCACCGCAGCGGGCGGCTTGGCATAGCTGGCGCACCAGAGATCGACCAGCACGCCGCCAAGGCGGATCAGGATGTTGATTTCCACGCGGAACTGACCCGGGATTTCCGTCGAGAATTGACCCACCTA
>NZ_JBMDKE010000085.1:0-5399 GCF_057809555.1 Niveispirillum sp. FG156
TGGTTCTTTGACAAGTGAATCTGTTGAGAAGGGATGCGCAGGCGGCGGATCTTGATGAGCTGGCAGGTCTGGTTCGTTTGGATACGTTGCGTTGAGCATCCTAAGATATGTTGCTCTTAACGCCGTCCATCGTCTTTGGATGGTGGATGGGGTTAGGTTCAATGATTGGGTAAGTGTTTGACGTTGTAGTATCCGTCAATGAGGTTTGTTTGGGCTTTGGCCTGAGTGAGCCGCGAAAAACCTGAGAGTTTGATCCTGGCTCAGAACGAACGCTGGCGGCAGGCCTAACACATGCAAGTCGAACGCACCGCAAGGTGAGTGGCGCACGGGTGAGTAACACGTGGGAATGTACCCTTTGGTTCGGAATAACGTTTGGAAACGAACGCTAATACCGGATGAGCCCTACGGGGGAAAGATTTATCGCCAAAGGAGCAGCCCGCGTCTGATTAGCTAGTTGGTGGGGTAAAGGCCTACCAAGGCGACGATCAGTAGCTGGTCTGAGAGGATGATCAGCCACACTGGGACTGAGACACGGCCCAGACTCCTACGGGAGGCAGCAGTGGGGAATATTGGACAATGGGCGCAAGCCTGATCCAGCCATGCCGCGTGAGTGATGAAGGCCTTCGGGTTGTAAAGCTCTTTCGCACACGACGATGATGACGGTAGTGTGAGAAGAAGCCCCGGCTAACTTCGTGCCAGCAGCCGCGGTAATACGAAGGGGGCTAGCGTTGTTCGGAATTACTGGGCGTAAAGGGCGCGTAGGCGGCTTATCAAGTCAGGCGTGAAAGCCCCGGGCTTAACCTGGGAACTGCGTTTGAGACTGGTAGGCTAGAGTACCGGAGAGGTAGGTGGAATTCCCAGTGTAGAGGTGAAATTCGTAGATATTGGGAAGAACACCAGTGGCGAAGGCGGCCTACTGGACGGTAACTGACGCTGAGGCGCGAAAGCGTGGGGAGCAAACAGGATTAGATACCCTGGTAGTCCACGCTGTAAACGATGTCGGCTAGACGTTGGGGCCCTTAGGGTTTCAGTGTCGCAGCTAACGCATTAAGCCGACCGCCTGGGGAGTACGGCCGCAAGGTTGAAACTCAAAGGAATTGACGGGGGCCCGCACAAGCGGTGGAGCATGTGGTTTAATTCGAAGCAACGCGCAGAACCTTACCAACCCTTGACATGCCTTGACCGGCGCAGAGATGCGTCTTTCCTTTCGGGGACAGGGACACAGGTGCTGCATGGCTGTCGTCAGCTCGTGTCGTGAGATGTTGGGTTAAGTCCCGCAACGAGCGCAACCCCCACTGTTAGTTGCCATCATTAAGTTGGGCACTCTAGCAGAACTGCCGGTGACAAGCCGGAGGAAGGCGGGGATGACGTCAAGTCCTCATGGCCCTTACGGGTTGGGCTACACACGTGCTACAATGGTGGTGACAGTGGGCAGCGACCACGCGAGTGGAAGCGAATCTCCAAAAGCCATCTCAGTTCGGATTGCACTCTGCAACTCGGGTGCATGAAGTTGGAATCGCTAGTAATCGCGGATCAGCACGCCGCGGTGAATACGTTCCCGGGCCTTGTACACACCGCCCGTCACACCATGGGAGTTGGCTTTACCTGAAGCCGGTGCGCTAACCGCAAGGAGGCAGCCGACCACGGTACGGTCAGCGACTGGGGTGAAGTCGTAACAAGGTAGCCGTAGGGGAACCTGCGGCTGGATCACCTCCTTTCTAAGGAAGAACCTTCCTGTCGGACGCAGCTGGGATTATCCCGGTCATCACCTTGGTGATGGGTCCGCCGTCTCCGCATCCCTTCTCATGGATCAGATAGCTAAGCCCGGTGCTTTGCGCCGGGTTTTGGCTATTTTGGATCACCGCTAAACTTTTCCCGAGAAATTGGGGGCGTAGCTCAGTTGGGAGAGCGCGTGCTTTGCAAGCATGAGGTCGTCGGTTCGATCCCGTCCGCCTCCACCAAACTCCGTTTATGCGTTGAGTTGGTGGGTAGTGGTGGTGAGATATCCATGAGAAGCAACAGATCGGTTGCCTGAAAGGGTGACTGTAGGCAGCAAGGGCTGCCGGTTCTTGAACATCGTGAAAATGGTTTTGTGAAGTGTGACCGAATGGGTTCCGCTTTGCAGGGAAGGCTGCCTCTTAGCCGAGAGGGCGGGCTTTCTGTCGTGATCTGGTGACGGATCGTGACAACTGGAAAAGCGGATAGTGCTGTTTGTTGTGTTTGCGATGTGTGGGCTTGTCCCTGCGCGTGAGCGTGACGAATGGATCAAGCGTCTTAAGGGCATCTGGTGGATGCCTTGGCACTGAGAGGCGATGAAGGACGTGGCACGCTGCGATAAGTCATGGGGAGCTGCGAGCAAGCTTTGATCCGTGAATTTCCGAATGGGGAAACCCACCTAGCAATAGGTATCCCAAACTGAATACATAGGTTTGGGAAGCGAACCCGGGGAACTGAAACATCTAAGTACCCGGAGGAAAGGACATCAACCGAGACTCCGCTAGTAGTGGCGAGCGAACGCGGACCAGGCCAGTGGTCAATTCTACATAACTGGAACCGTCTGGAAAGTCGGGCCAAAGCGGGTGATAGCCCCGTACAGGTAAATCGGAATTGATCCTCGAGTAGGGCGGGACACGTGAAATCCTGTCTGAACATGGGGGGACCACCCTCCAAGCCTAAGTACTCCTCAGTGACCGATAGTGAACCAGTACCGTGAGGGAAAGGTGAAAAGCACCCCGACGAGGGGAGTGAAACAGCACCTGAAACCGGATGCCTACAAACAGTCGGAGCCTCCTTGCGGGGTGACGGCGTACCTTTTGTATAATGGGTCAGCGACTTACAGTCGGCAGCGAGCTTAAGGCGATAGCTGGAGGCGTAGCGAAAGCGAGTCTGAATAGGGCGCTTTAGTTGCCGGTTGTAGACCCGAAACCTGATGATCTAGCCATGGCCAGGTTGAAGGTGCAGTAACATGCACTGGAGGACCGAACTCACGCCTGTTGAAAAAGTCGGAGATGAGCTGTGGCTAGGGGTGAAAGGCCAATCAAATCAGGAAATAGCTGGTTCTCCGCGAAAGCTATTTAGGTAGCGCGTCGGATGGTTACCGCCGGGGGTAGAGCACTGGATGGGCTAGGGGGGCGCAAGCCTTACCAAACCTAACCAAACTCCGAATACCGGTGAGTATAGTCCGGCAGGCAGACGGTCGGTGCTAAGGTCGATCGTCAAGAGGGAAAGAGCCCAGACCGCCAGCTAAGGTCCCCAAGTGGTGGCTAAGTGGGAAAGGATGTGGGAAGGCCATGACAACCAGGAGGTTGGCTTAGAAGCAGCCATCCTTTAAAGAAAGCGTAATAGCTCACTGGTCTAGATAAGCCGGCCTGCGCCGAAAATGTAACGGGGCTTAAGCCACCCACCGAAGCTGCGGGTTCAATCGCAAGATTGAGCGGTAGCGGAGCGTTCCGTAGGCCGTCGAAGGTGTGTCGTGAGGCATGCTGGAGGTATCGGAAGTGCGAATGCTGACATGAGTAGCGACAAAGAGTGTGAGAAACACTCTCGCCGAAAGTCCAAGGGTTCCTGCGCAAGGTTAATCCACGCAGGGTGAGCCGGCCCCTAAGGCGAGGCCGAAAGGCGTAGTCGATGGGAACCACGTTAATATTCGTGGGCCAGCGGGTGAGTGACGGATCTGAAAACCGGTATGCCCTTAACGGATTGGGTGTGCCGCGGACAGGTTCCAGGAAATAGCCCCCGCATGAGACCGTACCCGAAACCGACACAGGTGGACAGGTAGAGTATACCAAGGCGCTTGAGAGAACGGTGTTGAAGGAACTCGGCAAATTACTCGCGTAACTTCGGGATAAGCGAGCCCCGTTTCTGGGCAACCAGGGGCGGGGGACACAAACCAGGGGGTAGCGACTGTTTACCAAAAACACAGGGCTCTGCGAAGCCACACAAGGCGACGTATAGGGTCTGACGCCTGCCCGGTGCCGGAAGGTTAAAAGGAGGTGTGCAAGCACTGAATTGAAGCCCCGGTAAACGGCGGCCGTAACTATAACGGTCCTAAGGTAGCGAAATTCCTTGTCGGGTAAGTTCCGACCTGCACGAATGGCGTAACGACTTCCCCACTGTCTCCAACACCGACTCAGCGAAATTGAATTCCCCGTGAAGATGCGGGGTTCCCGCGGTCAGACGGAAAGACCCTATGAACCTTTACTGCAACTTTGCAGTGGCGTTAGGAATGGCATGTGTAGGATAGGTGGGAGGCTTTGAAGCATGGGCGCCAGCTCGTGTGGAGCCGTCCTTGAAATACCACCCTTGCAATTCTTGACGTCTAACCGAGCCCCCTGAACCGGGGGCCGGGACCCTGCATGGTGGGCAGTTTGACTGGGGCGGTCGCCTCCCAAATGGTAACGGAGGCGCGCGAAGGTGGGCTCAGGGCGGTCGGAAATCGCCCGGCGAGTGCAATGGCATAAGCCCGCCTGACTGCGAGACTGACAAGTCGAGCAGAGACGAAAGTCGGCCATAGTGATCCGGTGGTCCCGCGTGGAAGGGCCATCGCTCAACGGATAAAAGGTACTCTAGGGATAACAGGCTGATCTCCCCCAAGAGTCCATATCGACGGGGAGGTTTGGCACCTCGATGTCGGCTCATCACATCCTGGGGCTGGAGCAGGTCCCAAGGGTTCGGCTGTTCGCCGATTAAAGTGGTACGTGAGCTGGGTTCAGAACGTCGTGAGACAGTTCGGTCCCTATCTGCCGTGGGTGTTGGAATGTTGCGAGGATTTGTCCCTAGTACGAGAGGACCGGGATGAACATACCTCTGGTGCACCGGTTGTCACGCCAGTGGCACAGCCGGGTAGCTATGTATGGAAGGGATAACCGCTGAAAGCATCTAAGCGGGAAACCCCCCTCTAAACAAGCATTCCCTGAAGAGCCGTGGTAGACCACCACGTTGATAGGAGGCGTGTGGAAGCGCAGCAATGCGTGAAGCTTAGCCTTACTAATCGCTCGTCCGGCTTGATCCATCCCGCTCATGCGCAGCGGCAAACCCACACAATACGCACAGCATCCCAAACAGCACCCAACACATTTCACAAAACCAACCCTGTTACGCGCCGACCTGGTGGTCATAGCGAGGGCCCCCCACCCGATCCCATCCCGAACTCGGCCGTGAAACCCCTCTGCGCCAATGGTACTTTGTCTCAAGACACGGGAGAGTAGGTCGCCGCCAGGTCTGCTCGTAACAGGAACAAACACTTCACGATAACCAAGATACCAACGCCGGCCCAAAAGGCCGGCGTTCCGCTTTACCGGCTGCAATACGCATCCGGTCTGACGCGGGGTGGAGCAGCCCGGTAGCTCGTCAGGCTCATAACCTGAAGGCCGCAGGTTCAAATCCTGCCCCCGCATCCA
>NZ_JBMDKE010000086.1:0-3075 GCF_057809555.1 Niveispirillum sp. FG156
AGTCGCGCTCGTTCGACTGAATGGATTCCATGATGATGGCGAAGTTCTTGGCCTTGGCGCGAACCTCGACAACATCATTATCCTTCACCTGGAAGGAGGGGATGTTGACGCGCTTGCCGTTCACCAGGATATGACCATGGTTGATGATCTGGCGAGCCGAGAACGGGGTCGGGGCGAACTTCATGCGGTAGACGACGGCGTCCAGGCGACGCTCCAGCAGCTGGATCAGGTTCTCGCCCGAGTCACCCTTGCGGCGAACGGCTTCCTGGTACAGCTTGCGGAACTGCTTCTCACCGATATTGCCGTAGTAGCCCTTCAGCTTCTGCTTGGCCATCAGCTGCAGACCGAAGTCCGACGGCTTCTTGCGGCGCTGACCATGCTGGCCGGGGCCATATTCACGCTTGTTGACCGGGGACTTGGCACGGCCCCACAGGTTCACGCCGAGGCGGCGATCAATCTTGTACTTGGCTTCTTGACGCTTGCTCATCACAAACTCCGTTATGCTGCCCGATGATCAGACAGCTTTGTTGTCCCGGTAGTTCCCTGCCCTTTGGCCATCAGGCGATCCCAAAAGACAAAAACAGGGACGGGGCGCCAAAACGACCGGCGCCCGCCTTCCCAGGAATGGTGGCGGGTATAGAGGATGGCGGAGGGCCTGTCAAACCCGTTGGCGGCCCGCCCGCGCAACCCAGAAAGGATTCAAAGGCAGGCGTTCAGTGCCTGTGCAAACCGTCCCGCCGTTTCCACCGACAGACCCGCGATGTTGATACGACCGGAGCCGGCCATATAGACGGCATGTTCTTCGCGCAGCCGCTTGACCACATCGGGTGACAGCGGCAGCAGGGAGAACATGCCCCGCTGCTGATCCACCCGGCCCAGTACGCTGCCATGGCCGGCAAGGGCCGCGCGGATGCCCAGCAGGCGGTCGCGCATCGTGTTCAGTTCCAGCGTCCAATCGGCGACCAGGGCGGTATCATCCATAAGCGTGGCGATGACGGCCCCGCCATGGTCGGGCGGCATGGACCAGTTGGCGCGTGCGAGCGCCAGCATGTTGGAGGCCACACGGTCGGTATCGGCGGCACTGCCCGTCTGCACGAACAGGGCGCCGACACGGTCACGATAGACGCCGAAATTCTTGTCGCAGGAATAGGCCAGCACCGCCTCCGGGCAGGCATCCATCACCATGCGCACGCCGGCGGCGTCCTGCTCCATGCCCAGGCCCAGGCCCTGATAGGCCAGATCCAGGAAGGGCAGGATGCCGCGCGAGGACAGGGTGTCGGCAATCACCCGCCACTGTTCCAGGCTGAAATCCGCCCCGGTCGGGTTGTGGCAGCAGCCGTGCAGCAGGGCGACATCGCCCGGCTGCGCCCGGTTCAGCGCGTCCATGACGGCATCGAAGGTCAGGGTCTGGCTGGCCGGATCGAAATGCTTGTAGGTCTGCGCCTTCAGACCGGCAGCGGCCAGGATGGGCGGATGGTTGGGCCAGGTGGGCGTACCCACCCAGACGGTGACGCCGGGCCGGCTGGAGGCGATCAGTTCGGCCCCCAGACGCAGGGCGCCGGTGCCGCCCGGCGTCTGCACGCCCGTCAGGCGACCGCCCAGTTCCACATCACCCAGGGCCAGACGCGCCATGTGCCGGGCGAAGGCGACATTGCCTTCAGGGCCCAGATAGGACTTGCTGTCCTGGCTTTCCCACAGCTTGCGTTCCGCCGCCTTGACCGAGCGCATGACGGGCGTATGGCCGGCATCGTCACGGAACACGCCCACGCCCAGGTCGATCTTGCCCGGACGGGGATCGTTGCGAAACATGCCGATCAGGGCCAGAAGGGCGTCGGCGGGCTGTTGGGCCAGCGGCTGAAAGAAGGACATCGGAACCTCGGGTGGGCGGGGTAGGAGTGTGGGCACAGGATAGGCCTTCGTCGGCGCAATTACTGTGCGAAGTGGGGGCTGGGAAACGCCGATCTGCCTTGCCCGGGCGGTTTGGCTGACAAATTATTGCGCGGGCCGTCGGGTGGCCAGCCAGATACCAGGCAGCACCAGGGCCATGCCGGCCAGATGGAACCCTTCCAGCCGCTCCCCCAGCAACAAGGCCGCCAGGGCGGCGTTGTAGAGCGGGGTGAGGTAGAGCGTCATGCCGGCGCGGCCCGGCCCGAACACCGTCACCAGCCGCCCATAGACAAGGTAGGAGGCCAGGCCCGGCACCAGGGCCAGGAAGAACAGGGTGGCGATGGTGCGGACCGACCCGTCCGCCATCTGTCCCATGCCCATTTCCAGCCCATAGAAGGGCAACATGGCCACCACCCCGCCGGCACAGATGCCGGAGAAGCGGGCAAAGGGCGTCAGGCCGCTGGCGCGATGGCGCAGCAGCAGGGAATAAAAGGCCCAACCATTGGCGGCCAGCACGATCCAGAGATCGCCCGCCGTGAAATGCAGATGCAGCAGCGCCTTGGGATCGCCCTTGGCGATGACGGTGACGACGCCGGCCAGACTGACCGCCACGCCTGTGGCCTGAACGGCGCTGACCCTCTCCCGCCAGAACAGCCGGCCATAGAGCACGATCAGAACGGGTGCCGACGCATAGATCAGGCTGATATTGGTGGCCGTCGTCGTCTGCCCCGCCAGATAGACGGGCGCGCCGCAGATGCCCATGCCAAGCGCACCCAGCAGCAGGAACCCGCGCCAATCACGCCGCAGTTCCGGCCAGCCGGCGATCAGTTCATGGCGGATGAACGGGGCCAGGATCAGCAGCGCCAGGGCCCAGCGCCAGAACGCCATGGCCACCGCCGGTATTTCCCCCGCCACAAACCGTGCCGTCAGCACATTCGACCCGAACAGCAGGGGCGAGGCGGCCAGCAGCAGGAACCAGGAGAAGAGGGAGGGGCGATGGGGCATGGTCAGCGGCTATAGGCCGACATCGGGGCGTTGCCAAGCGTCAGATCGGAAATGGAGCCGGACCGGGATGCGGAGCAGGGCGGCGGGAAAACTGAGGTCTGTTGAGATTCAAGGCGTAGTTTTTGCTGCCCATTGGAACTCATAGATTGCCTCCCCGGCGAAGGCCGGGGCCCAGGGGCCGAG
>NZ_JBMDKE010000087.1:0-2826 GCF_057809555.1 Niveispirillum sp. FG156
CTTGAGGAGATAGTCGTGACGGGTTTCCGTGCGTCGTTGAACAGCGCGCTGAACCTCAAGCGTGCCGAGGCTGCGGCGGTTGATGCGATTGTGGCCGAGGATATCGGTAAGTTCCCGGACAGCAATCTGGCTGAGAGCATGCAGCGTGTGCCCGGCGTGGCGCTGGCCCGCGGGGATGGTGGCGAGGGGCGTAACATCTCCGTCCGTGGCCTGGGGGCGGGCTTCACTCGCGTGCGGGTCAATGGTATGGAAGGGACCTCCCAGACCGGCTCGTCCGACATTTACGGTGCCGGCAATGCCGGGCGTTCCTTCGATTTCAACGTCTTCTCCACCGAAATCTTCTCCGCCCTTGCCGTGCGCAAGACGCCGTCGGCGGATGTGGAGGAGGGATCGCTGGGGGCCACCGTCGATCTGAACGCGCCCAAGCCGTTTGATTTCCGCCAGGACAGCGTCATCACCGCCACCGCCAAGGGCGTCTATAATGGCGTGTCCAAGAAGGTGGACCCGCGCGGATCGGTGCTGGTCTCGCAGAAGTTCGGCGATGAGGGGCAGTTCGGCGTCCTGGGCTCGCTCTCCTATCAGCAGCGCAATATCCGCGAGGTCGGCTATTCCGCCGTCGATCTGCTGTCGGCCAGCGCCAATGGCCTGTTCTGCGCGCCCATCGGTGTCACGCCCATCTACCCCGCCGTCTCGGCGGCCAAGGGCACGACGGACACGATGTGCTCCACCAACAATCCGCGCACCGGCACGCTGGCCGCCTGGAATACCGTCCAGGCCCTGCGCCGCGCCGATCAGCCCAACACGCCCGGTTCCGGCGCCTTCATCCCGCGCCTGCCGCGTTATCTGAATTCCACCCAGGATCAGGAACGCGTCGGCGCCAGCCTGACCTTCCAGTACAAGCCCGATGAAGATACCGACATCTCCATCGACACGCTTTATTCCCGCTTCGACGTGACCCGGCGTGACAATTACATCGCCGCCGTCTCCTTCGCGCGCTCCATCACCAATAATGGCCAGCCCATGGTCTCGGTGCGCGATATCCAGTTCGATCAGAACGGATCGCTGGTCTATGGCCTGTTCGACGGCGTCGATGTCCGTTCCGAAGGCCTGGTGGATCATTTCGTGTCCAGCTTCAAGCAGGCGAACCTGGATTTCGAGCATCGCTTCTCCGACGCGTTCCAGGTCTCGGGCCTGGTCGGTTTCAACCGCTCCGAACTGGATGGCAAGCGCCGCTTCCAGACCTTCATGGACGCCATCGATACCGATAATTTCTCCATCGATTTCCGCGATGGTGGCACCACGCCCAAGCTGGGCTTCGGTTTCGATGTCTCCAACCCCGCCAATTTCACCTATGCCCCCGCCCAGGCCGACGGCACCGTCCTGGGCGGGTTCAGCCCGCAGGGCCGGCCCCTGCTGCAACGCACCGACAATCTGACCACGGAGCTGAATTTCGCCTGGACCGTGGCCGATGGTTTCGTGCTGAAGACCGGCGGCCAGTTCCGCGAGAGCGATTACAACGTCACCTCGGTGCGTGAATATCCCGCCGATGTGACGGTCAAGGCCCTGCCGGGCGGCACCAGCCTGTCCTCCATCACCAAGACCATCAGCGGTCTGGACAGCCTGTGGGGCGACAATGCGCCCAAGAGCTGGGCCGCCATCGACCCCACCAAATTCGCCGACCTGTTCGACACGGACAGCATCCGCACCTGCGATTACACCTGCGGCGGCGTCAAAAGCCGGGTGCGCGAACGGGTCAAGAGCGCCTATCTGATGGGCACCTTTGATCTCTATAACGCCGCCGACCTGCCGATCCGTGGCGATGCCGGCGTGCGCTATGTGAAGACCAGCATGCTGGCGTCCGGCTATATCGCCGTCGCCCCGCCGGCGGGCACCACCTCGCCCACCAATCTGGTCGGTCGCTTCTCCGAAGCCAAGAACAGCTATGATGACTGGCTGCCCTCGGCCAATGTCGTGTACGAGGCAACGGATGATGTGCTGCTGCGCCTGTCGGGTGCCAAGGTGCTGGCCCGCCCCGAACTGGGCGTGCTGACCCCGACCAGCGGCGTGAACCCCGTCACCCGCATCGGCAATGTCAACAACCCGTTCCTGGACCCGATCCGCGCCAACACCTTCGACGTGGCCGCCGAATGGTATTTCCGCCCCGGCTCCCTGCTCTCGGTTGCCTATTTCTATAAGGACATCAAGAGCTTCATCCAGTCGGTCAGCTCCCAGGTGCCCTTCACCGATCTGGGCCTGCCCGATGCGCTGCTGGCCGGGTCCAACACGGCACCGACAGAGATCTTCACCGTCTCGCGTCCCTTCAACACGCCGGGCGGCCCGCTGAAGGGCTTTGAGATCAACGCCCAGATCCCCTTCACCTTCCTGGACGGTGTCTGGGCCAATTTCGGCGTGCTGGCCAACTACACGCGCGTGACGTCCAAGATCAACTACATCCTGGCATCCGCCGGCGGCGTGCCCACCGTCACCACCACCGCCGACCTGATCGGCCTGTCCAAGAACACCATGTCGGGTACGCTTTATTACGAGGATGAGGATTTCTCCATCCGCACCACCGCCAACTACCGCGACCGCTTCATCCGCGGCATCCCCGCATCCCCCGGCTCCGACCTCCAGGGCAACGCACCCACCCTCTATGTCGACGCCGCCGCATCCTACAATGTCACGCCCGAGATCAAGCTCATCCTCGAAGCCCAAAACCTCACAGACGAACAAAACCGCCTCTATATCGACAGCAAGCGACAGGACACTCTCTTCGAAACCAAAATCGGCCGGACGGTCACAGCAGGCGTAAATGTAAGGTTCTGA
>NZ_JBMDKE010000088.1:0-1801 GCF_057809555.1 Niveispirillum sp. FG156
AGCGGTGTCGAGCTTGCGAATGTGAAGATGTCGATGAACCCGTTTGACGAGATCGCGGTTGAAGAAGCCGTGCGGTTGAAGGAAGCGGGCAAGGCGACGGAGATCGTGGTTGTGTCGATCGGCCCGGCGGGCGCGCAGGAGACGATCCGGACCGCGCTGGCCATGGGCGGCGACCGGGGTATCCTGGTGCAGACCGACGCCGAGGTGCAGCCGCTGGCGGTGGCCAAGCTGCTGCGGGCCGTGGTGGCCAAGGAAGCGCCCGATCTGGTGATCCTGGGCAAGCAGGCCATCGATGATGACAGCAACCAGACGGGCCAGGCGCTGGCCGCCCTTCTGGGCTGGGGCCAGGGGACGTTTGCGTCCAAGGTTGTGCCGGGCGACGGCGCGGTTGCGGTCACGCGGGAGATCGATGGCGGGTTGGAGACGGTGTCGCTGAAGCTGCCGGCGGTGGTGACCACCGACCTGCGCCTGAACGAGCCGCGCTATGCCTCGTTGCCCAACATCATGAAGGCCAAGAAGAAGCCGATCGAGACGGTGGCCCCGGACGCGCTGGGCGTGGACATCACCCCGCGCCTGACGGTGCTGAAGGTGACGGAACCGGCCAAGCGCAAGGGCGGCGTCAAGGTCGCCTCGGTCGCCGAGCTGGTTGCCAAGCTGCGCGACGAAGCCCGCGTCATCTGATTTGCCCATAACAACCGCTTCGCTCCACGGACTTTCCTCTCCCCGTCATCCCGGCGCAAGCCGGGACCCAGGGTCACAGGCACTACGGCAGGGATAGCCGTTCTACGCTGCCGAGAGGTTGGGCCTGTGGCTCCTGGGTCCCGGCTTGCGCCGGGATGACGGGAAGGGAGGTGGTTCTCGATATTGAGGAGAAACCAATCATGAGCATTCTGGTTGTTGCAGAGCCCTCGACCGGCGCTGTGAAGAAGCCGACCCTGACCACGCTGGGGGCTGCTGCCAAGATCGGTGGGCAGACGCATGTGCTGGTCGCCGGAAGCGGCGTGGGCGAGGCCGCCAAGGCTGCGGCATCTGCGGCGGGTGTAGCCAAGGCGCTGGCCGCCGAGGGGGCTGAATATGCCAACCCGCTGGCCGAGAATTTCGCGCCGCTGGTGGTGGCCGCGGTGAAGGCAGGCGGCTACAGCCATGTGCTGTTTACCGCCACGACCTTCGGCAAGAACCTGGCCCCGCGCGTGGCAGCATTGCTGGACGTACAGCAGATCAGCGAGATCAGCGGCGTCATCGATGCCGACACGTTCGAGCGCCCGATCTATGCCGGCAACGCCATCGCCACGGTCAAGTCGTCGGACGCGATCAAGGTGATCACGGTGCGCGGCACAGCGTTTGAGGCGGCGGGTGAGACCGGCGGGGCCGGTGTGGTCGAGGCGTTGGGCGCCACGGGCGAGGCGGGCCTGTCCAGCTTTGTCAGCGCTGAGCTGACCAAGTCGGAGCGCCCGGAACTGACCTCTGCGCGCATCATCGTCTCGGGTGGTCGCGGCATGCAGTCGGGCGACAATTTCCCGATGCTGGACAAGCTGGCGGACAAGCTGGGTGCGGCGGTGGGTGCAAGCCGTGCGGCGGTCGATGCCGGTTTCGTGCCCAACGATTATCAGGTCGGCCAGACCGGCAAGATCGTGGCCCCGGAACTGTACATCGCTGTCGGCATCAGCGGTGCCATCCAGCATCTGGCCGGCATGAAGGACAGCAAGGTCATCGTCGCCATCAACAAGGACGAAGAAGCCCCCATGTTCCAGGTCGCCGATTACGGCATCGTCGGCGATCTGTTCAAGATCGTTCCGGAGCT
>NZ_JBMDKE010000089.1:0-1445 GCF_057809555.1 Niveispirillum sp. FG156
CTACGGGATTCACACATTTTGTAGTGCCGTTGAGGCGAGAGCCAGACCTTCTGCGATAGCGGCGAGGCGATCCCAGCCTCGCCGCATGGTTTTTGGCCCTGGTGGTTTATAGTAGCAGTTCCAGCCCCCCAGGCGGGCGACGATCCAACTGAGCCAGGCGAGGCTTTTGGGCGGGTGTGGATTTTTCTGGCGCGGGGTCTTGCCTTCCAGCCTTGGGCCGATGGCGACGGCGGCGGCAATTTCCGTTGCGTCCGCCACATCCTCAGCCGGGCGGGGGCTTCCGTCACGGGCATCGACCAGTTGGACGATGCGGACGGCGGCATCCATGGCCAACATCGCCAGATTGAACAGCCTGTGCGGCTCGACTGTCTGGGCTTCCTCCAGCCGCAAGCCATCACTTTTGAGCATACGGAAGCACTGTTCGATGCGCCAGCGCAGCCGGTACAAGCGGACAATCTCGGCCGCTGTTTCGGGGGTGTTTGCCGGCAGCGTCGTCAGCAGGCGCCAGTGCAGCGGCTCCACGCCGGGCGGCGGGCTGCACTCTTCGGCTTCAACCAGCGTTACCGTCAATGTCGGCGCATCCCCTTCGCGCTTGCCATGACGAGGATGGCGCAAGGCGACCTCGCCGCCGCGCAACGCCACTTCAGCATCGCGCCCGCGATCACCGGGCCGACGCGGAGCCACCCGGACTACCTGTCGGGCCAATAGCGGCCAGGGACGGGCGGCGTCGAACAGACGTGTGCCATCCGCCAACGCCCGGTTCTGTGCCGCCCGTACGACCAACTGCGTCCCAACCGGACGACGGGCGAAAAGCGCGTAAATGTCGCTCTCGCGATCACCGACCACGACGATCTCCCGCGCCGATGCCAGCCGGATCGATGCAGCCTCGGTCGCGCTCAGCCATCGCCGCGCTTCCTTATCGTCCAGCCCGCGGCTTCGCCGCTGAACGACATCCACGCCATCACGCGTCCAGATCGTCGCATCGACAAGCCCAAGAACGGCCTCATCGTCGGCATCAATGGCAACCGCCGCATGGATGAAAAAGCCCGGCGTTTCACCAGTGCGCCCCGCAGGCCCCAGCTTCGTTCGATGGCGACCAGGAAAATTGATCTCCGTCGTGTCCTGCGCCACCACAACCCGGCGACCCGTCACCGCACCACCAGTACGCAGCCCAAGGCATCCAAGGATCTTTGCAGGCGTAACATCGGGCGACGACAAAACACGGTGCGCCGACATCTCTCCGGCACGGCTGCCACCAAGCTGACGCACAACAACCGAGGACCGTTCCACCATCGACCGTTCAAGCTGCAAAATTGCTGCCGATCGCCGCTTATCGCCAAACGCATCATCAAAAATAGACATGGGCTGCTACCTCCTGCGGGAGATCGCAGACCATTGATTCACTACAAACAAAGCAACGCAACTCAAATCTGTGAATGCCGTAG
>NZ_JBMDKE010000009.1:0-176592 GCF_057809555.1 Niveispirillum sp. FG156
ATTCTCGAAAAACTCCGATGCACCCCTGCATCTCTTCAATGAGTCAATGCACTAGCACGTTGCGGCTGGACCGCAAATCCCTATCGGCTAAACTCGATCCGTGGCAAAGAATTCGTCGCAGATAGTTGCGGCTGGACCGCAAATCCCTATCGGCTAAACTGGACGCAGTGGCACAGCGTCGTCATCTTCAGTTGCGGCTGGACCGCAAATCCCTATCGGCTAAACTCCAATGCGCTATGGGATGAGCAACAAATCCGGTTGCGGCTGGACCGCAAATCCCTATCGGCTAAACTGTGAGGGGTTACCATGACCGCAGCAGACCAGTTGCGGCTGGACCGCAAATCCCTATCGGCTAAACTGCCCCGGCAGAACACGCACCGCGTAGCGCCGTTGCGGCTGGACCGCAAATCCCTATCGGCTAAACTGTATTCATCAATCACGCCCCCGCAGTGCGGGTTGCGGCTGGACCGCAAATCCCTATCGGCTAAACTCAACAGCCGCGCCCGCCGCGCACCCTGCCGGTTGCGGCTGGACCGCAAATCCCTATCGGCTAAACTGATGCCGACGCGCGGATGCCGCCAGAACATGTTGCGGCTGGACCGCAAATCCCTATCGGCTAAACTTCAGGGTTGGTTTCTCAAGCTGGCACTTTAGTTGCGGCTGGACCGCAAATCCCTATCGGCTAAACTTTATGTCGGCTCCTACGCCGGCCCATCGCCGTTGCGGCTGGACCGCAAATCCCTATCGGCTAAACTCCAGCGTCGCTACAACAAGCGGTTCATCCAGTTGCGGCTGGACCGCAAATCCCTATCGGCTAAACTCGGGGGCGGGAAAAGCGTACTGCGCATCGTGTTGCGGCTGGACCGCAAATCCCTATCGGCTAAACTGATGGGCCTCTTGCGGGTGATCCATCCGCCGTTGCGGCTGGACCGCAAATCCCTATCGGCTAAACTTAGTCCAAAAGTAAACCCGCTACCCAACACGTTGCGGCTGGACCGCAAATCCCTATCGGCTAAACTGGCGCGCCGGAGGTGATTGCTGAGGCGCCCGTTGCGGCTGGACCGCAAATCCCTATCGGCTAAACTCGTCGATGCGGCGTACCGTTGGATAGACAAGTTGCGGCTGGACCGCAAATCCCTATCGGCTAAACTGCGGTCAACCATGACGCGGTCGCCATTGCTGTTGCGGCTGGACCGCAAATCCCTATCGGCTAAACTCCAGTGCTTACGTTGTAGGGCGCTCTTTTGGTTGCGGCTGGACCGCAAATCCCTATCGGCTAAACTCACGATCATTCAGGCCGCGCACGGTGACGGTTGCGGCTGGACCGCAAATCCCTATCGGCTAAACTTCCATCCCAGTAATAGGCACGCCCGCCGGAGTTGCGGCTGGACCGCAAATCCCTATCGGCTAAACTAAAGGCGGACGAGGTTACGCAGCAATTTGGTTGCGGCTGGACCGCAAATCCCTATCGGCTAAACTAACCCGCCGTGAAAACCCCTAACAAGCCCGGTTGCGGCTGGACCGCAAATCCCTATCGGCTAAACTATGGCCGAACGGCTGGCCGTGCCGCGCGAAGTTGCGGCTGGACCGCAAATCCCTATCGGCTAAACTAGGGGATGACAAGGGGGTTGGCAAAGTCCGGTTGCGGCTGGACCGCAAATCCCTATCGGCTAAACTAAGGGGATGGCGCCCGTCTGGTATTGCGGTGTTGCGGCTGGACCGCAAATCCCTATCGGCTAAACTCGCGCCGGATATTCATCGCCAACAGATACAGTTGCGGCTGGACCGCAAATCCCTATCGGCTAAACTCCCCGAAATAGACGCGAGCACCCTCACTCAGTTGCGGCTGGACCGCAAATCCCTATCGGCTAAACTCGGAAGAGTTACCTGCGCCTGATCAAAGCTGTTGCGGCTGGACCGCAAATCCCTATCGGCTAAACTCAAGGCGCGCGGAATACCTTTTGCGACCGCGTTGCGGCTGGACCGCAAATCCCTATCGGCTAAACTTCGGTAACCTTGGCCAGAACCTCGTCGCAGGTTGCGGCTGGACCGCAAATCCCTATCGGCTAAACTTATGGTGGTGGTATTGTTGAGCGCCAGCCAGTTGCGGCTGGACCGCAAATCCCTATCGGCTAAACTGGTACCGAATGCTGCCGTTCTGTCCGGAGTGTTGCGGCTGGACCGCAAATCCCTATCGGCTAAACTGAACCCTGAGGCAACTTATTGAAAAATAAGATTGTTTCAGGGTTTTCTCTATCTTGTTCCCGTATCATGGCACCCCCTAAAACAAGGCCAGTTGCGCGGGATTCTCGCGTGGTTTTCTTTTTGTTCTGTTGTCGAAGCAGGTCACATTCTGATACTGGCGATCGGTGATGGTGACGATCTGGACGCTGCCCTTGGCGGGAACCTGACCGGCGATGCGTTTGGTGGTGGCGTCGACCTGCTCCTTGCCGGTACACCAGCGTAGATAGACGGAAAATTGCGCCATTTCAAAGCCTTGGTCCAGTAGAAACTGCCGGAAGCGGGTGGCGTTCCGGCGTTGGATCTTGGTTTTGACCGGAAGGTCAAACAGCACCATCATCCACATGATCCGATATCCAGTCAGCGCCATCATCGTCCTCCATCGGCCGGCCCGGACCGGCGGCGAGGTCAAGGGGCAGGGGGGAGAGGGGGAGGTCGAGTCGCGGTTCCCCCGTCTGGTAACTGTCCGCCAGGGAGGTGGCCAGCCGGTGCAGGCAGGTCGATAAGGGTGTAGTGCCGCGGGTCGTTGTAAGATCTTGGATCAGGATGGCGGCCAGGTCACGCTTGGCGTCGGCTGTCACCTCCGCCACGCCGCGGCGGATCAGGCGCAGCACGGCCAGATCAACCAGCGGGCGGAACGGTTCCATCACGTCGTCCACCAGAGCCATGGGATTGCCCTTGTTGGAATGGTGGATACCGATGGAGGGGTGCAGACCCGCCGCGACCACGGCGCGCGCCGCCCCGCTGCGCAGGATGGCGTAACCGTAATTGAGCAGGGCGTTGGTGCCGCCCGCTTCGGTATCCCGCCGAAAGTCCGGTCCCATCAACAGAGGCCAGTATCGCCGCGCCGCCTGTGCCTCCATATTGGCCGGGTCGCCGGAGCGCACCTGCCGTGCCAGGGTGGTGAAGGCACCCGACGGCACACCCTGATGGGCCAGGGCCGCCCCCTGATTACGGATCTTGGCCTGGACCAGTCCTTGCCACAGCCGCTTGGTCAGGGGAAGCGGGGCGGCGATCTGGGCACGGACACGACCGGTCTGGGCATGATGCCCCGCTACGGGCAGCATCAAAGACACCGGCATGTGATTGGGACCGCACACCACGAAAGGCACGTTGCGGTCGGCAAGGGCTTGCAGGAGATTGGCGGAGAATGTCAGGCCATGGGCGCTGGCGATGACAGCGTCGATATCGTCGAGCGGGATGCGACCTCGCTCTCCATCCCCGTCCTTCACCAGCAGGAAACCGCGCAGGACGGCGAGGTGAAGACCATCGGTCGAAATCTCCACCACCCGCCCCGGCATGGCTTATATCCCCGGATGCGGGCCGGGGTCGCGCAGGCGGCCCGACGGTGTCACCACCACCTTGCGCGCATGACGTTTGCGCAACACGTCGAAGGCGACAATGGACCAGCGAAAATGGTCCCCGCCCTTGGCCGTGCGGTCATGGCGCTCCTGAAGCTTGCCGCCCTCGTTATGCGGGGCCAGACGGATGCGGCCGGCGGACAGTTCCAGGATATGCACACGCATCACCTGCTGCCCCTGGCTGCCGTCGGGCCGCTCCACATCCAGGCGCAGCATGTCGCCCTTATAGAGCCACATGACGACATCGGGGCCGGGCGGGGGCAGGGTGCCGCCACCATGGGCCCGCGCCTGACGGTTGGCATCGAACAGGGTGACGGCGCGGCCTGTCCAGCGGCCCTTGGCATCGGCCACGATATCGACGCATAGATTTTCCCCCGGCACAACCGCCTTGTAGGGAATACCCGTTCGGCGGTGGCCGATCCGTTCGAAGCTGGCCTCCGGCTTGGTCAGGCGGACATGGCGCAGGCCGGTCCAGGGATGGTCTTCGCGGTTGCGGAAGCTGTCCAGCGCCGCCTTGATGTCGTTGCCGGCCAGCACCTCCGCCGCGATATGGGCCTTCAAGGTCTCGCACAGGGCGGCGTCGCGGATGCGCTCCACCTCTCCCGCCGTCAGGCTGCCCAGCGGCTTGCGATAGACCAGGGTATGACCGCGCCATTTGTCCGGCTGGTTGATGATGCCATAGGCCGTATCCTCATGCAGGCGGCCCGCGATGCCATGATCGGGTTTCACCGACACGACGATGCGGCCCAGCCGGTCTTCCAAGTCAGAGCGAAACCAGTTGTAGCGGGGGGAGAGGTCGTCCAGCAGCCGGTCCAGATGCTGATCGGCGGCCTGTTTGGCGGCCCGCTGGACCATCTGGATGGTACCTTGATCGATAATGGCGATGATCGCGGCGTCAAGCGCGTGGTGGCGGTGGTCGTCGCGGTTCTTGTGCCCGTTGACCGACAGTAGTTCATTCAGGCCCCATTTGCGGCGCAACAGCCCGACCAGGGTGCCGGGCACGGCGCGCACCCGCAACGTGCCTTCCTGCTTTTCATGATACAGGCAGGACAGGTACAGGCGGGCCACGCGCGACAGGTAGCGGGTGTCGTTCAGGTGTCGGTCCAGGAACCGTTCCTGATTGTCGAACCGTTCCATGGCGTCGGTGGCAAAGCGCCAGCGGCGGTTGGGCGGCAGCATCGCGGCCCGCGCCTGGATTTCCGCCCAGTCATAGCCGGTCGGGGAGTGGCTGAACGCCTCCACCGGGGACAGGTTCCGCTTGTCGCGGTTGGCACGGCGCAGACAGACGATGCGGTTGCCGGCCCCATCATCCAGGGTGCGGCTGTAGGGCAGGATATGGTCGATATCCACATCCTCGAACAGCAGGCGGTGGACGCTGATATTCTCGCCCGTGTAGACGCATTTGCGCATCACGCCGTCAAAGGGCAGTTCCTCCCACAGGCGCAGGCGCATCACCATGTCAGGTGTCGGCTCCACACCCAACTCACGCAGCTGCTTGCGCCGGCGATCATTGTTCTTCTGATTTTCCGCCTGCTCCCTCTGCTTCTTGCGGCGGTCCTCCGCCGATTGCGACAGGTCGCGGGCCAGTTCCACGACGATACCTTCCGGCTTGCCATATTCCAGGATGATGTCGTTCACGACGGTGCGGATCTGGTTCAGGCCGATATGGACCGTGGGGTTGGCGATGCGACCGATGCGGCGGAACGGGTCCTTTTCGATGTCCTTGTCTTTGCCGCTGCCAAAGGACAGGAACCGTTCCAGGGAGGGCACCTCGCAATAGAAGGGCAGCTTGTCCAGCCCCTCCCCCTCGCCCCGCAGGTCGGAATGATGGTCATAGCCGGCTGCCAGCACCGCCTCGTCATAGCGCAGACCCTTTTCCATCTCCGGCACGATCCGCGACAGGGCGGCGACGGAGAGGCGGCAATGGCCATCGGGCAGGCTGGCCGCCGCCACGGCTCCTGCCGCCTCTACCGACAAGCCGAACCGTTCCTGAAGCCAGGGCACCAGATCCTCGGCCTCTGCATTCTCATCCAGAAGGCGGGCGACCACCTCGGCCTGGGTTTCAGGCGGCAGGGCGCGCCAGAGGGGGCCGAAACGTTTTTTGTCGCCCAGGGCGGCGGTAGTGCCGTCACCGTTCAGCTTCTCCCTCTTCTCGTCCTGCAAATTCAGCTTGGTCTCAGCCGGCAGCTTGGCCACCTTTAGCAGATGCTTGAACTCCCGGTCCTTATTGGTCATCAGGGCGGTCAGCATCGCCCTGCGTGCGGCGGGGGGCAGGGGCTCCTTGCTGAAATCCTCCCGCAGGATGCGCAGATTGTTCACCTCCTGCAGGATGCGGAAGCGCTGCGCCAAGGGCAGGGCCCAGGGCGCGCGGTCCTCCCCCTTAACCAGTACGCATTTGCCGGGATCGACAGGACGCAATTTCCGCTGATGGAAGATGACGCCCCGGATACGATCCCATTGTTCCGGCATGATGGAGGGGTGGTGGGAGGCCTGACACTCCCTGATCCTGTCGAACTCCGCCTGTGCCAGTTCGCGCGAGGGGTAGAAATCATAGTTGGCCTTGGCGCCCGTGCCGGACAGGCGGGCGCGTACCGGTTCCTTGGCGGCGTGCCGTGCGGCCAGCCAGGCGCCCAGGCTGGGCAGGCCCGATGCATCGATCTGGGCCTGCAAGGCATTGATGCCGGTCTTGATCTTGCCTTCTTCCGCCGCATCCACCTCCCCGCCGGGGCGGCGGGTGGAGCGGAAGCCACGCCGCTGATTCAGGTGGAACAGGGCCCGGCCCAGTTCATGGGCGGACAGGGCCGACGGCGTGGCGGCGGCCGCGCGCAGGGCATAGGGATCAAGCCGTTCCAGCGCCTTTCGTTCCTGCCGATCGGCGGGGAACAGGCCGGTATCGACCAGGGCTGCGATCAGGCGCTTCTGCCGTTGCAGAAACCGGTCCCGCCGCCGCCGCGCCTGCCGCGCCACACGCCGGTCCACGGCCAGACTGGTGCCCTTCTGTGGGTCCCGCCCCTCCGGAAACACCCGCACGCCCAACCGCAGGATGCCGCACGGCTCGCCACGCTCATTCAACTCAATGGCGCACCAGCCGATGGAGGTGACGCCGATATCGAGAGCAAGGCGGTAACGGCGACGGCACATGCTGTAATAATCCCTGATAATTTTCTCTTTTTACGAGATTTTATCTGGCCATAAGTATCAGGCATTGACAACCTGAGAGAGATAAATCACCATTGAAACTGTGATGACCTGATCTACTGTTTTAGCCGATAGGGATTTGCGGTCCATCCGTTAACACGCGCCGGGCTTGTTCCCGTGCGCACCAAATGCGGGCGGTCCCTTGGGGCCGCCCCTTTGCTTTTTGGGGCTGGGTGGGCGTCATGCCAGCTGATATTCCGACAAACCGCCAGTCCCCAGTGCTTCCCGGCCCAGGTCGCAGAGATGGGCGTGGTGGGTGAAGAACAGCACCTGGGTAGAGCGGGCCAGTTCGGCCAGCACGCGCAGGCCCGCCATTGAGCGATCATCATCGAAATTCACGAACAGATCATCGGCCAGGAACGGCACCCGCACGCCGGCCGCGATGGATTGTTCGACGGCGGCCAGCCGCAGGGCCAGGAACAGCTGGTCGGTCGTCCCCTCGCTCATCCCGTCGATGGGGACCAGGGTGGCGCCATCGTCGCGCAGCCCAAGAAGACGGGGTGTCGCGGTTTCATAATCGATCCGCAACCCGCTGAACCGGCCCAAGGTCAGGGTGCTGAACAGGTCGCAGGCCCGGCGCAGCAGCGGGCCCTGCCGCCGTTCCCGATAGCGATCCATGGCCCAGCGCAGCATCAGCGCCTGCGCCCGTTTCAGGACATAGGCATCGGCCAGTGCACCCATCTCCGCCAGTGCCGCCTCCGCGTCCGCGGCATCGGCAGGGGCGCTGCCCGGTCGGTCGTTCAGCATGGCGAAGGCCCGCCGTGCCTCCCCCAGCGCATCGGCTGCCGCTGACAGGCTTTCGGTCAATTCGGCCTGCACCTGTTCCAGTTCCGGGCCGCGGGCCGCCGTCTGGTCCGGATCACTGCTTTCCCACGTGGCGATCAGGTCGGCCAGGGCATGCCCGTCGCCATTGGCCAGGGCTTGCCGCTCCGTCTCCGCCAGTCTGGCCTGCAGCGTCCGGCGACAGCGGGAGGCATCGATCAGGGCGGGCAGGGCCGCAGGATCCTCCATCCCGGCCTGTGCCAGCAAGGGGGCCAGGGTGACCAGCGCCTTGCGCCTTGCCGTGTCCGCCGCGTCTAGTTCCATCTGCCGCCGGTCGCGTTCCAGGGTCAGTGCCGTCAGGGCCTGGGCCACAGCCTGGGCCTGGGTCAGCCGGGTGCGCAGCACATCCAGTGTTCTGGACGGGTCGAGATCGGCATCGGCGCCGGCCTTTGCCGCCAGGGCCATGACATCGTCGGTGAAATGCTGCCGGTCGCGGCCAATTCCCTGGATGCGCTTCTCATGGCCCGCCAATTCCTCCAGCTTGGCGCGCAGCGTATCAATGCGGGACAGGAAGTCGCCGATTAGGTCGGGATCAGGCGTGATGCCCGCCGCTGCCGGTTCCGCCATCCATTCAGCCAGGGCGCGCTCGGCCTGCCGCCGGTCCTGTTCCAGCAATTGTTCGGTCCGGGCGATCTGATCCTCCAGGCTGGAAAGCGTGGCCTGCTTTTCCGTGAAGGCGGCTTCCAGCCTCTCGCCCTGTTCCTTTTCCCGCTCCGCCAGGGCCAGGATGGGGGCCAGCCGGTCGGCGGCGGGCGGCTGTGACGCCATCGTCTCGCGCAGCAGGTCGATGGCCTGTGACCGGCGTTCGAGATCGCGTGTCGCCAGCCGCCTGATCTCCTGGGCGGTCTGATGCCTGTCCAGGGCTTCCGCCCGCAAGCCCTGCCAATGGCGCAGCCGAACGGGGTCCAGCATGGGTAGGTGGGACGCCAAAAGCCGGTCGGACCATTCGCCCTTCGCTGTCTCCATCCCGGTTTGCGCATCGGCAAGCCGTCGGGCCGCCTGTTCGCGCTGCAAGGACAAGGCGGCCAGTTCCCCATCCAGCAGGGTCAGTCTGGCCGACGCCTCGGCGTTGTCGAACCGCCGGTCGGCCAAAGTGTCGGCGCTGCTTACGGCGCTGGTGAAGGCATCGGTGGAAGGGACGGGCTGGGACGGCTGGCGCAGATGGTCCTCAATGCTGCGCCACAGTGTATCGCGTGTGGCGCGGGCGTTGAGGATTTCATCCACCGCCACGGCCTGGCCCGCATCCGCCAGCCGGGCGCGGTCGGCGCGGGTCCGCTCCATCGCCTCATCCAGGCGGCGACATTCCTGCTGTTCTGCGGTGGTCGCGGCATCCAGTTGCTGCCATTGTTCCAGGGCCCCCTGGATTTCCGGTTCGGCCAGGGTTTGCAGCCGTGCCAGCGTGCCGGCATCACCCTGCCAGGGGGACAGCCGTTCCAGTGCGATGACCGCTTCCTGTTCCGCCCGTTGGGCGGCACCAAGGTTTTCAGCGCAGCGCCCGTCAAAATCGTCGCCTAGGCCATGGGCGCGGGCGGTGGCGGCGCGCAGCAGGCCCAGACCTTCCGCCAGGGGCGCGTCGGCCAGCTCCTGGCGCAGGGTCTTCACCTTGCTACGCGGGTCGGTCAAGGAGTCTGCATGCGCCCGCCGGCCAGCCTCGGCATTGGCATGACGGGTGGCGATGGCACGCAGGCGGGCAGTCATCGCGGCGGCTGGCGGGTCGCCCTGCATGGACAGGGCAACCCGCAGGGCCGCGATCTCCACCGCCATGGCGTCCCGCTCCGTTTCCAGCCGGTGAAAATCATCCGCCGCCTTGGTGACAGCGCCGCGCCGTTCGATCAGGGCCGCGATCCTGTCGGCCAGATCGGTGATGGCGTCGGGCGCCAGGGTCTTCAGCTTCTCCACCGCCTCATCACGCAGTTTCTCCGCGACGAGGCGGTCAGCATCCGCCTTGGCGAGTGCGGCCAGGGCCGCCTCGGCGCGCTCCTCCTCCAGCGAGGTGAAGCCGGGTGCGGCTTTCTGCCCGGCGATTTCCGTCAGCAGGGCCGCGCGCTGCTGCAGGATGGGGCCGATGCGGCGCAGCCGTTCCACCACCTGCCGTTCGGCGGACAGTGACGCCTGCCGCTGCTTCAGGGCTGCCAGTTCCTGTTCACGGCGGGTGACGGCGGCGCTGGCGTCCGACCATTCCTTCGGTCGCAGCAGATGCGCCTTCAGGCTGCGCTGGCTTTCCTCATACTGGCGTTCGGCGATGGTGAAGGTTCGGCGTGCGGCAGCGCGGGGACCCCAGATGGCGTCCTCTTCATCCACCAGCGCCGCCTGCAATGCCGCGATGTCCGTCAGGCCGGAACCGGCGGCGAACAGGGCCTGGCCCAGATCGTCATTGGCCTTGACCATGGCCTCTCCACCGGCGCGCAACCGGCTCTGATCCAGGCTGAAACCGACGCTGAACGTATCGCGGGTCAGGCCGTGCAGCAGGGCGGCCAGCTTCCCCTCGTTGATGGGCTGCTCATCCGCGTCGATCAGGCTTTTATCCTTGGTCTTGCGGCGGCGGCAATGCAGGCTTTGCCCATCCTCCTCCAGTACGGCCCCGATCCGCATCAGGTTATAGTCGAAGCGAAAATTGTAGGGGCTACGCTGCGGGATACCGAACAGCAGGTCGGACACGGCGGCAAGGGTCGTGGATTTGCCCGCCTCGTTCGGGCCATAGAGGATGTGGAAATCAGCCGGGCCGGCGGTCAGGCGCAGGCGGTGATCCTCGAAGCGCCCATAGCGTTCCAGGTGCAGTTCCGAAAAGCGCATCAGGGTGCCTCCGCCCCGGCCAGCCGGGCATTCAGCGCGGTGCCGGCAATGGAAAGAAGGGCCGTCCAGTCGCCGCGCGCCGCCAGGGCGGCGGGGCCGTCCCCCTGTTCCTCCAGCGCCTTGGCGGCGTCGGCCAGGAAGGGGCGCAGGTCGCAGGATAGGGCATCGGCCAGATCGGGATCGACCGCTGCCGCCGCCAGCAGAGCCAGGAAGTCATCGGCGGCCATCGTTTCGGATGCGGCGGCGGGCGGTGGGCTGGCAGCCACGCGCAGTTTCTCGATCCACAGGTCAGGTGCGACGGCGGTGGCCAGCGCCCGCACCTCGTCACGCAGCGCCATTTCCCGATCGCGCAGCAGCCCGGCCAGTGGCGTGTGTCCGGTCAGGGTGACACGGGCGATCATGGCGCGGCCATCCGATTGCCGTGCGTGATGGTGGGCCAGGGCGGCGCGTGTGGCGGTATTCACATCGTCCAGGGTCTGGGCGTCGGTGCAATCCACCTCCACCTGTGCCCAGCGCACGACGTCCAGCGGGATATGGTCCAGCCCGACGACCATGCGGTCCTGCACCTCCACCAGGACGGCCCCCTTCGCTCCTGTCTCGCGGATATGGCGGCCTTGGAGATTGCCGGGATAGACGATATGCGGACGTTCGCCCAGCACCGCCTGTTCATGCACATGGCCCAGCGCCCAGTAATCATAGCCCTTGGCGGTCAGGTCCTGAACGGTACAGGGCGCGTAGGGGGCGTGGCCCTCATGCCCCGTCAGGGCCGTGTGCAGCAGGCCGATATTGAAATGGTTCTCCAGTGCGACCGGGTAGGAGGCGGCCAGATTGTCCAGCACCTGGGCATTGGCGAAGCTCTGTCCGTGGACGGCGACGCTCAGACGTTCGATCACATGGGTCTGCGGTCGGCGGGCATTGAACAGATGCACATTGTCCGGCCAGGGCAATTGCCGGGTCAGGACGGATGCCGCATCATGGTTGCCGGCCAGCAGATAGACCAGGATATCGGCGGCGGCCAGCTTTGCCATGGCGCGGGCGAAATAGAGGCCGGTACCCATATCCTTCCAGTCGCCATCGAACATATCGCCGGCGATCAGCATGAAATCCACCGCCTCGTCACAGGCGCGCTGGATCAGATTGTCGAAGGCGGCGCGAGTGGCGCCCCGCACCTCGTCGACCGGCACCCCTTCATAACGGGCCAGCCCATGCAGGGGACTGTCCAGATGAATGTCGGCGGCGTGGATAAAGTGGAACCTGGGCATATTATTCCACCCTGAATGTGTATTATGGTTTCTGGAAAGAACTTCACCTTTAAGAGGTATCATCATGTCAACGGATACGATGGTCAAGAATGCTGGCGATCATCCTATGGCAGATGATGTGAGTTCTCTTGCAATCGATGCGGTGCTGGCGCCCAAGCTCAGCTTCGCGTCCCATCAGAACGCCGTCCCGGTCCTGCGCGATCTGCGCATTCTGAACCTGGGCGATACGGTCCTGGAAAATGTGGTGGTGGAGATCAGCGCCGATCCGCCCGTGTTCGACAATGCGCAATGGCGCCTTGACCGCGTAGTGCCGGGTGGGGAGACGCACATCACCAAGCGGGACCTGAAGCTGAATGCCGGCCTGTTGCTGCAATTGAGCGAGGCGGTGCGCGCCACGGTTAGCCTGCGGGCCAGCAGCGGCGGGGTGGAGGCCGTGCGGGATTTTCCTATCGAACTGCTGGCCCGCAATGAATGGGGTGGTGCCGGTGCGATGCCGGAACTGCTGGCGGCCTTCGTCCTGCCCAATGATCCGGCGGTGGGCCGGTTGGTCAAGGCGGCCAGCGAGGTGCTGCGCCGTAGCGGACGGACGGACAGCATGGAAGGCTATCAGTCCAAGAGCCGTACGCGCGTGCATGAACTGGCCTCCGCTCTCTGGTCTGCCGTCTGCGGTCTGCGCCTGACCTATGCCGAACCGCCGGCCAGTTTCGAATATCAGGGGCAGAAGGTGCGCACCCCGTCGCAGGTGCTGGAGACCGGGCTGGCCACCTGTCTGGACACGGCTCTGCTGTTTGCCGCCTTGATGGAGCAGGTTGGGCTTTACCCCGTCATCGTTATCACTCAGGGACATGCCTTTGCCGGCGTCTGGCTGCAGCCGCAGGAATTCGCCACTCTGCTGGTGCATGATGCGGCCAGCCTGCGCAAGCGGGTGGCGCTTCAGGAACTGGTGCTGTTCGAGACGACAATGGCCACGGGCGCCACACCCTCCGCCTTCTCACGCGCCATTGCGGACGCCAACCGCAAGATCGGGGAGGAACGGGAGGCAGAGTTCGTGATGGCCCTGGACATCAGGCGGGCGCGCATGCAGCGGCTGCGACCGCTGGCCATGGCTGATGCGGGCGCTGTCGCCATGCCGGCCGACATCACCGCCGACCCGGCGGGCGATGCACTGGAATTCGCCCCGGCGCTGCCCGATTTCGATCTGGCCGAACCGGAGGTGCCACCGGCCACAGCGGAGGGGCGGCTGGCCCGCTGGCAACGCAAGTTGCTGGAACTCACGACACGCAACCGGCTGCTGAATGTGAAGGAGGGACCGGCTGCCATCCGTTTGATCTGCCCTGATCCGGCGGGGCTGGAGGACCGGCTGGCCGACGGCGCCAGTTTCAGGATTGTCGCGGCCCCCCAGCTTGAAGGGGCGGCGGGGCGCGATCCGACGTTGCACCTGCAGCGCTCGGGCGAGGTGCTGGACCTGGCCTATGCCCGCGATGCGCTGGACAAGGGCGAAATCCTGTCCCTGGCCCCGCCCGATAAGCTGGACGCCCAGCTTGTCGATCTCTACCGCAAGACCCAGTTGGACATGGCGGAGGGCGGGGCCAACACCCTGTTCCTGGCAGCCGGTTTCCTGCTATGGCGCAAGTCGGAAAGCGATGCGCGACAATACCGTGCCCCTTTGCTGTTACTGCCGGTTAAGCTGGAACGGCGCAGCGTCCGGTCAGGCGTGAAGCTCTCCCTGCATGAGGATGAGCCGCGTTTCAACCTGACGCTTCTGCAGATGCTGCGGCAGGATTTCGACCTGGACATTCCGGAACTGGCCGGCGCCCTGCCGGTGGATGAAAGCGGCATCGACGTGCCGCGCATCTGGAACCTCGTGCGCCGCGCCGTGCGCGACACACCCGGCTTCGAGGTGGTGGAAGATGTCATGCTGGGCACCTTCTCCTTCGCCAAATACCTGATGTGGAAGGATCTGGTCGACCGGACGGAGGTGCTGAAGCGCAATCCAGTCGTGCGCCACCTGCTGGAAACGCCGCGGGAGCATTTCGCCGCAAGCGAGGGGCCGCCGCATCCGCGTGAACTGGATGCGGGCGTGCAGCCCGATGAGCTGTTCACACCGCTTCCTGCCGACAGTTCCCAGCTTTCTGCCGTGGTCGGGTCGGCGCGGGGTTGCGACTTCGTGCTGGACGGGCCGCCGGGCACGGGCAAGTCACAGACCATCGCCAACATGATCGCCCATAATCTGGCGCTGGGCCGCAAGGTGCTGTTCGTGGCGGAGAAGCGCGCCGCGCTGGATGTGGTCCACCGCCGGCTGGTGGCCCATGGTCTGGGACCGTTCTGCCTGGAACTGCATAGCAACAAGGCTTCCAAGCAGGAAGTGCTGCGCCAGTTCGATGCGGCCTGGACCACGGCACAGGAACATCCGGCCGAGGCCTGGCGCCGACGGGCCGCCGAATTGAAGACCAGCCGCGACCATTTGAACCGGCTGGTGGAGGCGATGCATCGCCGCCGGCCCAACGGCCTGACGCTGTACAATGCCATCGGTCGCGTGGTGCGTGACGGGTCCGGCCAGGCCTTCCGCCTGAGCTGGCCGCCCATGTCCGCCCATGGGGCCGAGGAACTGGAGTCCCTGCGCGAGGCGGCCCGCCGGCTGGACCTGCATCGCGGCGCTGCGGCGGGCCAAGACCCGGCATTCGCCCATGTCGGTCGGACCGAATGGTCCAACGCCTGGCAAGCAGAACTGTTGACCCATGCCACCACGCTGGGCCGTGCGGCGGACGCGGTGGCGCATGCGCGGGAAAGCCTGCTGAAACTGCTGGGGGCCAGCGTAGACGCTGACCGGCGCGGGTTGGCGGCCTTGGCTACACTGGTATCGGTGCTGCAATCGGCGTCCGGACTGGACCTGGGTTTCGCCTTTGGCGCGGACGCGGCCAAGCTGCTGGAACAGGCGCCGCGTGCCGTGGCGGTCATTCAGGCTTACCGGCAGGAGGTGGCGGGCCTGTCGCGTCCCCTTGATCCGGCCACCGTCAAGGGACTACCGCTGGATGAACTGCAAGCCGCCTGGGCGGCGGCGGTGAAATCGATCTGGCCGCTGTCGGTCAGCCGTAAGAAGGCCGTGGCGGCCCGTCTGGACCCATCGGGCCAGATGGACCCGGATGTGGCCCTGCCGCGCCTTCGCCACTTGCAGGCCCTGCTGGCTCAACTGGATGAATTGTCCCTCATGCCCAGTCTGCCCGGCTGGAACGGGGTGGCGACCGACCTGGACCGGCTGCGCCGCGTGCTGGACGTTGCGGGCAGTTTGCGTCCCGCCATTGCTGGTGCTGCGCGCACTCCGGACCAGTTGATCGACCTGCGTGCCGTGTTGCGGCGCCTGTGCGTGGATGCCAACGACATGCTGGCGCCGGACGGGGCCATCGGTGCCGCCGGGCAGCTTTATCTGGATGCTCATGCGGCGTTTGTGGCGGCGAAGACGGAGTTTGAGATCAGCGCCGCCACACCCGCCCCGATCGATGGAACCGATCTGCCGGTGATGTGCACGACCATTGCCGCGACCATCACCGCCCGGTCCGCGCAGTTGAACGCCTGGGTCGGCTGGTGCCGGGCCCGGCAGGGAGCGCTCGACCTTGATCTGGCGCCGCTGGTTACCGCCATGGAGGCGGGTGCCATCCCGACAGGCGGCGCGGTGGATGCGTTCGACATAGCCTATGCCCGCTGGTGGGCGGAAGCCACCATCGATGCTGAGCCGCTGGTGCGCGATTTCTCGCTGGCCGAGCATATGGACACGATCCAGCGTTTTCGGGACGTGGACCGGGAATTTGCCGAGTTGACACAGCTTTACATCCGCGCCCGTCTTGCCGGCGGCATCCCGCCCAAGGATGACAAGGCACCCCCCAGCGGCTTCGGTGTCCTGGCGCATCAGTTGAAGCTGCAGAAACGCCACAAGCCGGTGCGCCAGTTGCTGGGGGAGATGGGGTCCGCCCTGACCACCCTGACGCCTTGCCTGCTGATGAGCCCTCTGTCGGTCGCCCAATATTTGCCACCCGATGCCGCACCGTTCGATCTGGTGATCTTTGACGAAGCCTCACAGATCACGCCCTGGGATGCGGTTGGCGCCATGGCGCGGGGGCGGCAGATCGTCGTGGCCGGCGATCCCAAGCAGATGCCGCCCACCAGCTTCTTCGACCGGGGCGCGGGGGCGGAGGAGGAGGATGGGGAAACGGAGGCCGATCAGGAAAGCATTCTGGAGGAATGCCTGGGCGCCCGCCTGCCGCAGCGCCGGTTAAGCTGGCATTACCGCAGCCGGCATGAAAGCCTGATCGCCTTTTCCAACCACCGTTACTATGACGGCGATCTGATCACCTTTCCCGCACCCGTGACGCGCGACACGATGGTCGGCCTGCGTCAGGTGGCCGGTGCCTGGTCGCGCGGCAAGAGCCGCACCAATCAGGTGGAGGCGGAAGCCATCGTCACAGAGGCGGTGCGCCGGCTGCTGGACCCCGGTTTCGTGGACGAGAAGGGGCGCCCCCTGACGCTGGCAGTGATCACCCTGAATGCCGAGCAGCAAAAGCTGATCGAGGATCTGCTGGACAAGGCGCGGCGGCGCCATCCGGAACTGGAACCGCATTTCGCGGAGGATGCGCCGGAAAAGGTGGTCGTCAAGAACCTGGAGACGGTGCAGGGCGATGAGCGCGATGTCATCCTGCTGGGCATCGCTTATGGCCCGGAAACGCCTAATGCGCCCGTCATGCCAATGAATTTCGGCCCGCTGAACCGGGAAGGCGGCTGGCGGCGCCTGAACGTGGCGGTCACCCGCGCGCGGCGGGAAATGCTGATTTTCACCTCTTTCCCGCCGGGTCTGATCGACCTTAACCGCACCAGTTCGCAGGCTGTGCGCGACCTGAAACATTTCCTGGAATATGCAGAGCGGGGGCCGCGCGCCTTGGGCGAGGCGGTGATGGGTTCAGTCGGCGGTTTTGAGTCCCCCTTCGAGGAGGCGGTGGCACGGGGGCTGCGCGAGCGCGGCTGGACCATCGTGCCGCAGATCGGCGTCTCCCGCTTCCGCATCGACCTGGGCGTGGTGCATCCTGACCGACCGGGCGATTTTCTGGCTGGGGTCGAATGCGACGGCGCCTCCTATCACAGTGCCGCCACGGCGCGCGACCGTGACAAGGTGCGGGGTGAGGTGCTGAAGGGCCTGGGTTGGTCGCTGGTGCGTGTCTGGTCTACCGATTGGTGGATTGATGCAAAAGGCGCGCTGGACCGGCTGGATGAGGCGCTGAAACAGGAACTGGACCGGTCGCGGACCGACGCTGCGCTACGTCCCGTGCCGGAGCCAGCACCCGCAATCGAACCGATTGCGCTTGCCCCGGATCACGAGGAACTGGAAGAGAGCCCGCCCGAGCCGGCGACGGAACTGTTGGGCGGCGACTACCGCATCACCGATTTCAGCGCTCATGCGACAACGCCGGAACGGTTTCATGATATTGATTATGCGCCTGTCCTGAAGGATATGATCCTGCATGTCGTGGCGTGCGAGGCGCCCATCCGCGACACTCTGCTGGTTGAGCGGATCGCCCGTGCCCATGGTTTCAAGCGGTCTGGCCGGCAAATCCGTGACCGCGTTCTGTCCGTGGCGCGGGGTGTAGCACATCTTGAGACGGAGCCGTCTGGTGCGGCCTTCATCTGGGCCGATGCTATGGCGCCAGCGGCATGGGAGAAAGCCCGGTACCCACATTCCAACGACGATATCCGTATGGTGGAGGATATCGCTCTGCCGGAACTGACCGCCGCCATTCGTGGATGTGTTTCAGCGGAGGATTCATTGATTGAGGCTGCACGGCGCTTCGGTATCCGGCGATTGAGTACGGTAGCGAGGGAGCGCCTCACCGTGGCTAAACCTGTTACGGGACACATGCGCGACTGATGTTTGCTCTTCTGTTGCAGATGACTTTATCTCGCCGTCGAGCCTGAATTGACGGTGCTTGGCAACCCCTATGCCTGAGCGTCCACGGCTACCCGCATCTTGGGAAGCATGGTGTGGGCTGATGACGAGAAACCCAAAACATCATAGGGGTAAGCAGATGGCTCCGGCAAAAGCTCCACAAGCTGGCCGCGGTCAAGGCGCTCCCATAGCAACCAGGAGGGCGGCCAGGCCCACCTCTGCCGTCTTGTGGTCCGGCGGATCAGCTTGACGCCCAAAGGCTCATCCAGGAAGCGGATATGTTTGCCAACCATGGGAGCGAGTAAGCCGAGCGGGGCTTGCTGCCATCCGGACGACAAGGACGACACGAGCGGCGGGGGCGTCAGAAGCCGAGGGACAAAGATATCCTGCCAGACAGGCTGTTCTGGCCTTTACCGGCAGAGCGTCCGCGAACCCCGAGATTGACAGCGGTCTGCGTGGTCACCGGGATGGTTGCCGTCAGGCCGTAGAAGAAGGCATCATCCGATGCACCGACCGGCTGGCTTGTATACCAGACAGGGGCGCCGTGGGGCAGGATGGCAACCTGCTGCGTATTGTTCAGGACGTCACCAGCATAGCCAAGCTCAAGCGCCGGGATGATGCCACGCCATGCTTCATCGCTGCTGAAGCGTACACCAACGGCCATCTCCAGCGTCTCCAGTTTCTGTCCGGCATAGGTTACCTGGGTCGAACGGTCCCCGCGCTCCGTATAGCCATCCACTGAAATCCGGTCATACCGCATCGACAGGAACGGTGCGATCCGTAACGGGCCAGGCAGCGCGTCCACGCCGATGCGTGTTTCCGCAGTCAAGAAATCACTGTCGGTTCCACCCTGCTCGATGCGCAGCGCCGGACCCAGCATTACCTTGCGTTCGATATCGGACAGATTGGCCCTGCCGATGGCGGCAGTGAAATCTGCGGCGATCCGGCCATGCTGAAGTGTGGCAAATCCCTGCAATGAATAGCTGTCGACAGACAGGGCGCCCCCGTCATCGGCGAAATCACCATTGCCATGGTGCCAGGACAGGTAGGCGCCAGCGGTCAGCGCAGGGCTGAAGCCCCCTTCAAACCCGGCCTGAAGGATGCTCCCATCGGCCTTGCCCTGACCGGTCGCGTCACCATCGACAAGCTGTGTCCCGCCAATCAGACGCCATCCCGGCACGGGATTACGGTCGGCTGCGTCCATCCGTTCACGGGCCAACTGGCCCATCGCGCGGTTGGTGGTCAGCAGCATGTGCGGCAATTGTGCAATCTGTAGGGGTGCGCGCAGCATGGCCAGAGTCGCATCCCCTTCGATCTCATGCACGACGCCTGTGAAATGGACACCGTCGGCATAGAGATAGGTGCGGTTGGCATTGGCTTCGACATAATCCTTCGGCACGCAGGTGAAGGATTCCAGCGCGAAGCCTCGGCAGGCGCGGCTGGTCGTGTTCGTGATACCAAATTCCGCCGGGGCTGTATCGATCTCCGCGATCAGGCCGGCCATATCGACATAGAGGACATTCAGTCCACGAAAGGCCAGGGCGGCGTCATACCGTTCATTATATTGATCGAACTTGGGCACGCTGGTTGTCACGACGGTGCCCACCCCGGCCTTGATCAGATGATCGATCTGATCGGCCAGCCCCTCGGCAGCGACACGCAGCACTTCCAGATCAGCGGGCGTGTCGGTTGGTCCGTTGAACTTGGTAGAGAAGACGTCATTGCCGCCCCCCTGAATAATGACCAGGCTATTCCGGGTCAGCTTGCCATCATTGGCCATGAAGTCGGCAACCTGTTCCGTGACGGGCCGGCGGGTCAGATTTCCCGGTGCGTCGGGCCGCTGCAAGGCGACGCGTGCCCCGCCCTCGGCATAGTTGCTGCCACCAGCCGCGTGGGGCTTCAAATCCAGGCCCAATCCTTTGGCCACAATCTCAACCCAGACATCGTCGGGATTGGTGGTGAACTTGCCGGCGCCGGCCGGCGCCTTGGTCGCGTAATTGCCGCTGTCAGAGATGCTGTCGCCGAAGACGATGACCCGATCATATTCGGTCGCCTGCGTGGCCGCAGCATTTCCCAGCGTGAGGATCAGGGCGGCGCCCGAAACGCCACGCCGAACTGCGTCTGATCCCGGACGGGTGGTGGGCCGTAACCTGTTCATGTCCTACTCCTGCGAAGATGACACTGCCTATTCGCAGTGCGTCGATGCCGAATGGATAGCGGGGGCGCGTAGCCGCTGGCTGAACGGTGTGAAACGGATTGTATCGAAACGTAACAGCGCCCTTTGACGGCTTGAGCCGAAAAAGGGGAAGAGGGATAAGGTCGCCATGACCAGCAGCACGCCCGACCCACGGACCTTCATTGCCATCGTCGAGGATGACGAGGAGATCGCCGACCTTGTCGCCGAGCTTCTGGGCCGTGAAGGGTTTGAGGTCGCTATCTGTCCCGATGCCGCCGAACTCAATCGGCATATCGGCCGGCGGCGGGTCGATCTGGTGGTACTGGATCTGATGCTGCCGGGGGAGGATGGGCTGTCGATATGCCGCCGTCTTCATGTTGGCCCGGTTCGTATCCCGGTCATCATGGTCACGGCCAAAGGCGAGGATATCGATCGGGTGCTGGGGCTGGAAATCGGTGCCGACGACTATCTGCCCAAACCATTCAACCCGCGCGAACTGGTGGCGCGGGTACGGGCCGTGCTGCGCCGTACCCGCGACGCCCACCGCCCGCAACCCGTGATCGGCCGCTGGTATCGGTTTGCAGGCTGGTCCCTGGACGCGGCATCACGCACGCTGACTGACCCTGATGGGCAGGATGTTGAACTGACGGGTGGGGAGTTCGACCTGCTGCTGGCGCTGCTGGATCATCCACAGCGGCTGTTGAGCCGCGATCAGTTGCTGGACTGGACGCGCGGTCGGGATGCCACACCATTTGACCGCACCATCGATGTGCAATTGAGCCGGCTGCGCCGAAAGCTGGGGGATGATCCGAAGGCACCCGTCATGATCCGCACGGTGCGCGGTGGCGGATACCTGTTGGCGCCGCGTGTGGAAACGGGGGGCGGATGATCACGCGCCTTTTCGACAGCTTGGTCTTTCGGATCGCGGGCCTGTTCTTGCTGGGACTGCTGGTGCTGCAGGGCGCGATCCTGGCCGTCATCGTCTGGCCAGATGGACGTCCGGTGATGTTTCGGCTGGTGGACCCGCTGGAAGTGCGTCGCATCGTGGAAGCGGTGGAAAGCGCGCCATCGTCGCTGCGTCCCCTGATTGTTGCGGCGGCGGGGAATGGTGGCACGATTGTCGAACTGCTGCCCAGCTTTCCACAGGACGAGAATGGCGCACCGCGCGCCGCGCCGAAGCTGGAAGCACGCTTCCGCCTGTACGCGGATGAACTGAGTGGTCGGACGGTGCAGGTTCAGGTCCGGGACGATGATTGGCGTTTACCGGCCACACCGGTTCCACGCGGGCCGATCCGGGTGCTGGTCGGACTGTCGACCGGGGAAGTACTGGCTGTGGAAAGGGCACCATTGCTGCTGCAGCTGCTTTTGTCTCGCTATCTCTACATCGCCCTTGTGGTGGCTGTGATTGTCGGCCTGATCATGTTGACATTGCTGCGCCAGGTGGTGTGGCCGGTTGAACGGCTGGCACGGGCGGCTGATGCAATGGGTCACAATATAGACATGCCCGATGCGACCGTTTCGGGTGCGCGGGAGGTTCGGGCACTGGCGCAGGCATTCAACCTGCTCAAACACCGGATCGGCGGGTTGATGGCCGAACGCACACGCATGCTGGCGGCCATCGCCCATGACCTGCGGACCTATCTTACCAGGCTGCGCCTGCGCGTGGATTATCTGACCGACGAGAAACACCGGCGGCGGGCGGTTAATGATCTGGAGGAGATGGGACAATTGCTGGACGATGTGCTGCTGTTCGCGCGCATCGATGCGGGTGCCGATACGCATGACATGCTGATCGACGCCCGGGCGGAGACGGCGGACTATGTTGAACGCCGCCGGGAGACCGGGGACACGGTCAACCTGACAGTAAGCGATAGGCCTTTGCTATGCCGGTGCAGCCCTGTGGCCTTTCGGCGAATTCTGTCAAACCTGCTGGATAATGCGGTTCGCTATGGTACGCGCGCCGACATGGACCTGTGTGCCGGCGATGGCGGTATCTTCGTCATAGTGCAGGATGATGGCCCCGGTGTTCCGACGGAAATGATCTCACGCCTGACGGCCCCCTTTGAGAGGCTGGATGTTTCCAGGGGTCGGCGGGGTGGCGGTGCGGGTCTCGGCCTGTCTATCGTCAAGGCCTTGGCCGAAATTCATGGTGGTGATCTGACCATTGCCAACGGTCCCGCCGGTGGTTTGCGGGTGACGGTCCGTCTGCCGAGTCAGCCCTGACGGTCTGCCGATAAAAATACTTAGCCATTTAGCTTTCTATCTTGACGGCGGGCGGGTTGAGTTGATAGATAGCCATATGGATAACCTTGATGTGATCTTTCACGGCCTCGCCGACCCTACTCGCCGGATGGTTATTGCCAGACTGGCGGTGGGGCCAGCGTCGGTATCGGAACTGGCGGCACCCCATGAAATGGCGCTGCCCAGTTTCCTGAAACATTTGAAAGTCCTGGAAGCAAGCGGCTGGATCATTTCCGACAAGGCCGGACGGGTCCGGACATGTCATCTGCGACCGGAGACAGTGAAAATGGCAGAGGATTGGCTCAGCCAGCAACGATCCCTGTGGGAAGCGCGGCTTGACCGGCTGGATGCATTCCTGGTGACGATGAATGAAGAAGGAAATCAAAGCGATGTTTGATCCGAAGGTTGATCTCATTCTGGAACGGTTTGTGAGCGCCAGCCCGACCCAGCTCTGGCGGGCCTGGACAGAGCCGGCCCTGCTGAAACAGTGGTTTGCGCCCAACCCCTGGACCGTGGCCCGCGTGGCAGTTGAGGCCCGTGCCGGCGGCATCTTTTCCATCGTCATGGCGTCCCCAGAAGGGGTTGAAATGGACGAAACGCCCGGCTGCGTGCTGCTGGCCGATGCCGGTCGCCGTCTGGTCTGGACTGATGCTGTCGGACCTGATTTCCGTCCGAACCCCGAAAGCTTCATGAGCGTCGATATCACGATGGTGGCTGAAGGGACGGGTACCCGTTACCGCACGCTGGTGCGCCACAAGTCGGAGGCAGATCGGCAGAAGCATGAGGAGATGGGCTTCCACCATGGGTGGGGTACCTGCCTAAATCAGCTGGAGACACTGGCGGGCACACTCTGATTTCAGTCTTGGGGAGGGCCAGACAGCCCTTTGATCAGGGTTTCGACCACGGTCAGAATTTCGATCGGGTTGCTGCCTTCTGCAACGTCCATTGCCGCCCGTTCGAACATCGCTGACAGTATGGAGGCCAGAACGGTGAGGGGGAGCGAGGTGATGGCACCGTCCGTCATTGCTTCCTGCAGGCCCGTGCGCAAACTGGCATCGCCGTTCTGCGCCTCAATCTGCCGCATCTGATCGCGTCCCAAAACAGCGGGCCCATCGATCAACAGCAAACGCACCCGCCCCGGCTCCCGCATGGCCTCGATATAGGCCATCGCCCCGGCCAGCAAGCGTTGAAGGGCGGACATGTCCGGTGCGTCGGCAGCCTCGATCACTTGAGCGACCGCTGCCGATTCGGCCTCGATGACAGCCTGGAAGATTGCCTGTTTATCCTGAAAATGATGATACAGGGCCCCCCGCGTCGCCCGTGCAGCAGCGACGATTGCCGGTGTGCTCGTTGCCGAAAATCCGTTCTCTATGAAGAGTTTACGTGCCGTTTCCAGCAGCCTTGCCCGCATCTCGGCGGTGCGGACGGGGTTGCTGCGACGTGACGATTCAATTTGCATACAGTCTGCCTGTTTGTTAGTGAATTTGCGTACAGGCTGTATGTTTATCACAGGGGAAGCAGAGCATGAAGATCACCAGCTACTATCCCGTCCTGATGGTCGCCGTCGTAACGGGCACTGCCGCCTTCTACAGGGACCATTTTTCGTTTACCGCCCTGTTTGAGGCGGATTGGTACATCCACCTTCAATCCACCCTCGACCCGACTGTCAATCTCGCCATTCTCAAATGGGATCATGAGACGATTCCGGAAGCGGGACGCGGCAGGGCGTCCGGCCTGTTGCTCAATTTCGAGGTTGAGGATGTCGACAGCTTCTATGCCTATTGTCAGGAGAAGGGGCTTCCGATCCTACTGGCATTGAAGGACGAGGAATTCGGGCAGCGTCATTTCATCACGCAGGACCCGAATGGCACCCTGATTGATGTCATCCGCCCCATTCCGCCAACAGAGGCGTTCGCCGATAATTATGTACCCGGCGCAATACCAGCGTGAGGCACCAAGGGCAGGGTGTGGGGATGGGGCCTGTCCATGTTTCGTGCGGGGCGTTGTTAAGCCGTATCATCCCTGCATAGGATGCGGCTGATGAACTTCTGCAAATCGTCCATATGTGCGCTGGCTGCCTGATGGTGCGCGACGCCTGGTAATCCGCATCTTCATACTGACCCTGACGAACGTTGTCGTTCCAATGCCCAGGGAAAGTGCCTACCGATGCCGATGCTCTTTAACTGGTTGGTCATTGCGGGGCGAACCTTGGTGCGGGAACGAAGCGTGGCAGCACTGAATGCCGCCGGTCTTACGCTGGGCTTTCTCACCTGCATCATGATCGCCGTCTATCTGCGTGCAGAGATCGGGTTTGATCGTGCCTGGTCGCGGGCCGACCTCATCATCAGGGTTGGCTTTGATTTTCCGGTTATGGGGCAGAAGAATTACAGCACCCAGACCAGTTCTGCCCTTCTTGCCCCGATGATGCAGGCGGAACTCCCCGGTCTGGATGTTGTGGCACGGTTGAGACCGTCACGTGTCGTAGCGAAGGTGGATAACCGGATATTCGCAGAGGTTTTGGCCTTTGCCGACCCGGGAGCGCTCAGTCTTTTCACGCTGCCGGTTCTGGCCGGTGATCCTGTGCTTACCTTGGCGGAGCCCAACCGCCTGGTTCTGACAGTATCGACAGCCAGGCTGCTGCTGGGGACGCCCGAACTGGCCCCGGACGCCATCGTGACCATTGATGGTGTCCCGATGCAGATCGGGGCCATTGTCGGCGACTGGCCAAGCAGCAGCTTTCTTGATCTGGGCATGTTCGCTTCCTGGTCCAGCGCGCCAAATCCCGCTTTGCGCGATGGCGAGCGGGATAATTGGTTCAATCTGGGCACACACAGCTTTGCCCGCCTGACTGACGGGCAAAGCCCTTCTGATATTGAACCGGCGCTCGCCGATCTCTTGGAACGTCATGTTCCCACCGGCCAGCGGCCGGATAATGTGCGCAATGTTGCGGAGTTCGCGAAAGCCCGGGTGGACCGGTTGTCATCCATCCATCTTTCCGACACGGGCAATGCCGGGCTGGGCGTCCGACCGCCGGGCAGCCTGATCGCGGTGACAGCTTTTGCATTGACCGGTCTGGTGGTTCTGGTGATGGCGGGTTTGAACTTTGCCACGCTTACGGCGGCCCTTGTTGGACGCCGCCGCAAGGAGGCGGCTGTCCGGCAGGTTCTGGGTGGCACCCGCCAGAACCTGCTGTTCCAGTTCCTGCTGGAAGGTATTCTCATGTCTGTGACCGCCCTTGTCTTGGCCTTGGCGGTGGCCGAGTTGATCATGCCATCGGTGGGCACGGCGCTGGGCCGCGACTTTCCCTTGTCAGAATTGATGTCGCCCGCCGGGGTCGCCGTCATGTTCGTGATCAGCCTTTTCGTCGGCGTCATCGGCGGCATTGTGCCAGCCACCAGTTTGGCCTCTACCGCGCCCATTTCGGCCCTGCGGTCGAACGTTTCGGGCAAGGCTCCCGGTCAGCGTTGGGGCGTGCTGATCTGTTTGCAGTTTGCTATCGGCATAGGATTGGGGATCGCCGCAACGGTTGTACAGTTACAGACGCACCATCTTCAGACATTGCCGCCCGGCTACAATGCGAATGGCCTTGTCATCCTCTCAGGCCTGGAGAAGCCGGCGGCCCAACAGGCCTGGACCGTGCTGCGGCAGAGCCTGCTGGGCCATCCCGACATCCTGGATGTAACAAGTTCCAGTACCGTTCCAGGGGTTACGACGCAGGCGACAACCGCCATCCGACCGACCCAGCAACCGGATGTTCCGGCTGTGGATGTCAAGCTGATGCAGGTTGCCGACAGGTTTGTTGAAACCTATCGGGTGGCGCTTCTGGCTGGGCGCTCCCTTGAGGAAAGCCGTGATGCCAATGGTGATGCGGTGATCCTCAATCGCTCTGCCGTGCTTGCATTGGGTTTCCGGAATCCGCAGGAGGCGTTGGGTGTCCAGGTATCCACCGTCGCGGGGCATCGTGCGATCTATGTCGTTGCTGGCATTATCGATGACATGCAGATGCGGCCTGGCCGCGAGGCTGCAAACCCGGCGATGCTGGTGCTCAATTCCGATGCCGGCAATTTCGTGACGGTCCGCATTGCCGACAACAAGGCTGCGGAGGCACTTGCCAGTATCGATGCCACCTGGGCCCGGCTTGTGCCTGACTTGCCGATCCGGCGCAGCCATCTGAGCGATCAGTTGCTTTTGCTGCATGGGTCAGAGGCGGTGCAGGCAAAGGTCCTGACGGTCTTCGCCGGGCTGGCGATCATCGTTGCCTGCCTGGGGCTGCTGGGCATCTCGGGCTTGGCCGCCCGCCGGCGCAGTCCGGAGATGGCATTACGCAAGGTCCTTGGTGCTACCAGCAATGACATCCTGCGGTTGATGCTGTGGGACATGCTGCGCCCCGTCTTCCTGTCCGCGGCAATTGCCTGTCCGTTGGCCTGGCTTGCTATGGATTGGTGGCTGGCAGGCTTTGCATCCCGTATCACCCTGGGGCCGACGCTGTTCATATCCGCCGTGACCGGGGCCGTGATCCTGGCCTTGCTGACCGCAATCTTCTATGGAGCCCGCGCGTCGTTGGTGCGGCCCGCGATCATGCTGCGCACGGACTGAAAGCCGACGTTCAAACGGGTTTCCGGGTATCCGGCGCCAACGGTAACCTGATCTTGAACAGTGCGCCGCGATCAGCCGCCGCATGGCACGTGACCTGACCGCCATGGGCGTCGATGATCTGACGGGTGATGGCCAACCCCAGTCCTGTCCCTTGCCAGGAACTGTTGCCGCGCCAGAATGGCTGGAACACACGTTCCCGGTCCTGCGGTGCGACACCGGTCCCGTGATCCGATACTTCCACCAGCACGGCTTTGCCATCCCGCTCCACCCTTACGGAAACCTGACCGCCATCCGGTTCCGCGCGTAACGCGTTGTCGAGCAGGTTGGCAATGGCAGAGCGTAGTGAATCCGCTTCGCCAATCACATGGATGGGATCGGGAGGCATCAAAACCTCCACATCGCGGCCCGAAAGCATGGCCAGTGGCGCCAGATCGGCGGCGGCATCGGCAACCAGGGCCGACAGGTCCAGGCGGGTGCGCGCAATCATCAGTGCGTCTTGCAGACGGGCGGCGGCCAGTAACTGATCCACCAGCAATGTCAGCCTTTGGACATCACGGCGCAGCGCCCGCACCTCCGGCGCGTCATCCATGGAGCCAACGCGCGCGGCGATGACCGCCACGGGGGTCCGCAGTTCGTGTGCAGCATTGGCCGTCAGCAGGCGCTGGTTGACGATCCCCTCATGAAGCCGCGCCAGCAGCAGGTTGATGGCGTTGGCAAGTGGCATCGCCTCTGCGGGAATGCCATCCGTGGAAAGCCGTTTATCCAGCGTGGCCAGATCGATCGCTGCGCTGGCGGCGGCGGCACGGCGCAATGGCCGCATGGCGCGCGTCATGACCAGGGGAGTGACCAGCACGGCCGCCAAAAGGGCTGGCGCAAACATGGCGACAAGCTGTGGGAACAGGATGCCGAAGAAGGTCGGTGCATCGTCGAAGCCGATACTGTTGCCCGCTGTGACCACCGTGATCGGCAGACTGGCGCCGGTCAGTGACTCAGCGTGCGCGACGCGACCATCCATCATGCGGAACTCACCCTCACCGGGAACGGCAATGCCCGTGAGCAGTGACGACATTTCCGGGCTGGATCCAGGTAGCAGCCGTCCTTGATACAGGGCGCCATAGGCAAAGCCCGGTCGGCGGGCTGCATAGTCCAGAAGCGGCTGTGATGCCACGATCCGCGCACCATTGGTCCCCGCAGCAACCGATGCCGCAACATGACGACCGGCAGTGGCCGCCGCCAACTCATCATAAGAAACATAGGGCGAGAACAGCATCCATATCAGCGTCCAGCCGATGACAGCCAGCATCTGTGCCAGGGCGATGCCCCAGGCCAGCCGATGGGCCAGACGAGGCGCCCGCCGCCCGCTCATCGGTCATCCATGATGTATCCGATGCCACGGACCGGTCGGATGGTGACGCCCGCATCCACATTCTCCAGCCGGCGGCGCAGTCGCGAGATATGGGCGTCCAGGGTATTGTCGCTTGGCTCATCGTCCAGGGCGTAAACCTGTCCCACCAGAACATCGCGCCTCACCACCCGCCGCGCACGGGATATCAACAGTTCCAGTAACGCCATCTCACGCCGCCGAAGCACCAGCAACTCCCCCCGAACCGTAAACTCCCGTGCTGCGGCACGGTATTCCAACTGGCCGCATCTGATGGGTGGCTGCTGGGCGGTGGGCCGGTTACGCCGTATCGCCGCCCGGATACGGGCTCGCAACTCGTCAATGTCGAAGGGTTTGGCAAGATAATCGTCGGCACCCGCGTCCAGTCCCGAGACAAGATCGGGAACCGCGCCGAGGGCACTCAGTACTATGGTGCTAGCTTGGTTCTGGGTTTCGGTTATCTCCGGCAACAGCGTCAGCCCCTCACCATCGGGCAGCCTGCGGTCCAGGATGACAAGCGTGTAGTTGGCCAGTCGCAGCAGGGCCGACGCCTCTTCCACCGCCATGGCCCGATCCACCGCGAAACCGGCATTGGTCAGTTCCCGCGCCAAAAGCGCAGCCATTTCAGGTTCGTCTTCGACCACGAGCGCCCGCATGACTTCATCGGATACCATGCGGGCCATTGCTTCACAACCTTGCGGGATGCGTTGATCAGCCGGAAAGACTTGTGCCGCTTTCGCTGCCGCTTCGCCGCATGCCGCGTCCAAGCACACCGGGCGTCACCCCGACCAGCCGGCGCATCCAGCGGGCCATGTGGCTTTGATGGGAGAAACCGGCTTCGAGCGCGATCTGCACCAACGGCAGCGTGCCAGCCTCGATCAACTGCCGTGCCCTTTCCACCCGGCGCCTCATGACGAAACTGTGCACGGGTTCGCCAAAACTGGCGCGGAACAAGGTTTTCAGATGCGAGGAACTCATACCCGCCACGGCTGCAAGGGTTGCCAAAGTAAGGTCACCGTCCAGGTTCGTGTCGATATAGGCGACCAGCCTGGAACGGACGGGTCCGCTCAGACGGTTGGAGATCGCCGAGGGGGCAGCAGGGCAGGGCAGCAGAAACGCCAACCGGGCCGCCAGTACCTGGCCCAGGCGCGCCATGTGACGGGGGCCGCCCGGACCGCTGGCCAGCGCCTCATCCATGATTGCACGCCAGATATAGACCAGTTGCCGATCCCGCAGTGCGAGGCACGGGCCGAGATTCCCCTTGCGCAGGGGGTGGGACAATTCACGCAGTGCGCGATCAAGCAGATCGGGTCCTATGCGGATGGCCGGGCCCATCTGAGGTGGGGTTCCCGCCGGAAAGAAGTCGAACCGCAGATCGGAATCATTTCCCTCCCGGATACGAATATGATGACAGAGCGCAGGATCCTGCGGCGCCGGTCCTGCTGTCACGATAACCATGCCGGTTTCACCCAGGCCAAAGTCAGGCAGGAAGATACCGGAGGCCGGGAACTGCCCCTGTTTCCGTGTAAAGACCGACTTCATGAAACCCTCCGCCGATAGCATGATTGTCTGGTTCGCAGATGCAGGTTCCCACAGCTTCCTTGCAGCAAGCTGACGCCTATGCCCCACCACCCGCTTTGACCCGTTTGGGCCATGGTGTGCCGGGGATGTGCGGGCGCGGTCGATCCGGGTGCAGGGGCGGCGGCTTTTGTCCAGCTTGTCGGCGGTAGAGCGCAACATCGGTGTCGGCGGCCTTGCCGGTGGCCGTGTCGACAGACGGGGAGCGTCCGGCCTTCTTTGCCAGCGATCTGGCCATGTATGGCTGGTGCGCTTCCAACGAGGCGGCGGTGACGACGCAAGCAAGATACTGGTGGTATGTTGCGAGGGCTTGACGCGAGATTGCCGAAAAGTAACCCGACCGCAGTAGCGAAATGGTTTTTCCTCACCCTGCTAACGCAGCCACTGCAGGATTGCCCTGCATCGCCGGGGATTACTCACGATTTTTGAAGCTTCAGTACAGTCAGCTAGAGACCCAGAGGTGATCATCCGATGGGGGGCGCCAACCATGCAAAGAGATAGCCCCTGCTGCTGGCCCTGGCTCAGCCGCCGCTCTTGGCGCTGTCTTCCAACGACATTGACGAGATTTTGTCTCTACCTTGTTGGTCCCGGATTACAGCTTGTCAGATGGGGGGTGCTGCCAACCCGGTGGCGCTGAGCGCAGTGGATATCGATGCGTGCCGGCCCGCCCGATCCCCTACCATTTCGCACTGTACCGGCGCTGCCTGCGCCCGCAGACGCGGGAGGATAGGGATGGGCGGTGGCATTAACGGGGCGGACAGGGCCGCTTACCATTCCGGCCCCGTTATAACAATCCCGGCATAACACGCAGCCTCTTCAGTATATTACTGTTATGCTCCCCCTTCCTATGATGGATGCACATGGAGGAGCAGACCGCGACGTGAAGAAAATTCGTCGATCCCTGGGCGGAAGGGCCGGAACCGCGAGGTTTACCGGCAGCAAGCACACCATGGTGCGCAGTTGAAAACACTGCCCGCCGGGAGCGGCATGATGCACAACATTCGAGACCGCCTCCAGGGACTGTCCCTCGGGCCGGACCGATCATACCTGCACCTGATCCCCGCCCAACGGGTGAGGCGGGGTACGCGGTCCTTCGGTCCCAACGGACCGGCCCTCCATGCGGATAAAAACCGAATGGAACAGGGGGTCTCGAACATGACCAAGTCTCAACTGACGCTGCGCGCCGTGCTTCTGGCCGGTGCCGCCCTTGCCACCGCCATGCCGGCGCTGTCGCAGGAACTGATGCTGGAAGAGATCGTGGTGACGGCGCGCAAGCGGGCAGAGAGCCTGCAGGATGCCGCCGTCTCCGTCAGCGCTTTCACTGCCGAAGGGCTGCAACGTGCCGGGATCGGCGATGTGCTGGAGGTGGTGAACCGCGTGCCCGGCTTCACCATGAATGCCGACAACGCAACTGAGCCGAACATCTTCATGCGCGGCATCGGCACCGACATTGAAAGTGCGGCCAGCAGCCCCGCTGTCGGCTTCTTCCTGGACGATGTCTATCTGTCACGCGCCCAGGGCACCAATCTGGAGCTGTTTGATTTCGAACGGATCGAGGTGGTGCGCGGACCGCAGGGCACGCTCTATGGCAAGAATGTCGTGGGCGGCGCCGTCAACTTCATCACCAAACAGCCGACCGAGGATCAGGGTACGGTGGCCGAGGTTTCCGTCGGCAATTACAGCTTCCTGCAATTCCGGGGTGCCACCGGCGGCGCGCTCGCCGACAATCTCTACGGTCGCATCGCTTTTTCGGCGCGGGGCCGCGACGGCTTTGCCTATAATACCTTCACCAAGAATGATGTGGAGGACCTGTCCTCCATGGGCGTGAAGGGCGCGCTGCGCCTTGTCGCGTCGGAACAGCTGGAAGTGACGGCATCGGCCGATTTCTCCCGCCGACGCAGCGATGGGCGCTGGATCGACATGGTGATCCCGTCGGCCCACAATGTGCCGTTCAAGAACCCCGACCCGCGCAAGGGCCCCAACAATACTGACGGGCGGCAGCATTCTGACGTGGGCGGCGGCAGCATCAAGGCGGTCTGGAGCCTGGAAAACGGCTCCATCACCTCGCTGACCGGCTATCGCGACGCGGCGTTCGAGGACAAGAACAACGATGCCGGGTCCTATCTGGACATGGACAAGTTGCTGCGCGATGCCAATGGCCGCATCCAGTTCGGCAAGATCGACCGGTCGAAGTTCAATGATGATTTCTACATCAATGCCAAGACTGAGGATGTGAAGACCTTCAGTCAGGAGTTCCGCTACAGCTCCGATTTTGACGGTCCGTTCAATGTCATGGCCGGCCTGTTCTATATGGGTGAGGATATCGACCGTAATGAAGATGCCGATTACATCTTCGTCGATTACTTCGCCCAAGGGCGGGAGACGGCCCGCACCACCGCCAAGGGCGACACATGGTCAGCCTTCGTCGAAGGCACCTGGGCCGTGACCGATACGCTGAAAGCCATCGGCGGCGTCCGTTATACCAAGGATATCAAGAAGTTCACGGTTGCCCGCGCCGCCTTCGGTGACTTCCTGGGTCAGGATTTCGAGGATGCGCAGGGTCGGCCCACCACTTCCTTCACGGCGGGTGACAAGCACACCTGGTCGGCCTGGACGCCCAGCGCCACCCTGCAATGGAAGACCAGCGATGATGTCATGCTTTATGCCACCGTCGCCAAGGGCTTTAAGAGCGGCGGCTGGAACGGGGAGAATGCCAACAACCCGACCGAAGCCGCCGTTCCCTATGATCCCGAATTTGCCTGGAACTATGAAACGGGCATCAAGTCGCAATGGCTGAACAACCGGCTGCGCCTGAACCTGACCGGCTTCATCGCCGATTATAAGGACCTGCAGACGCAGCAATATGTGATCTTCAGCAGCTCCCTGCCGCCCGACAATGTCATCGCCAATGCCGGCAAGGCACGGGTGAAGGGTCTGGAACTGGAATTGCTGGCGGTCCCGGTGGAGGGGCTGACCCTGTCAGGTTCCTATGCCCTGATGGATGGCAAGATCACGGGCGATCTGATCAGCACGGCGCTGCGCTATGATCCGTCCTGCTTCTGTTCCAAGCCGGTGCCCACCAACCTGAAGGGCAACAAGCTGCGCCGCACGCCCAAGAATTCCCTTTCGGCAGGCGCGCAGTATGAGTTCCCGGTGAATGACAAGGTCAATGGCCTGATCCGCGCGGATTACAGCTGGACCGACGGTTACTTCTTCGAGAACGAGAACAGCGACCGCACCTGGAACCCCTCCTATGGCCTGATCGATGCCGGTGTCGGCGTCGTGGCCGATGACGGGGCCTGGGAACTGATGCTGTGGGGCAAGAACCTGACGGACAAGCTGTATACGGCGGGCAAGACCGACGTCATCGGCTCCGTCCTGGCCTCCTACGCCCCGCCGCGCACCTATGGCGTTACGCTGAAAGTGAAGTTCTAAGCCAACGGAGGCCACATGGCACGGGTCGGGATCATCGGGTTCGGGTTTGTGGGCAGCGGGCTTTACCGTTGGCTGACCGGACAGCCCGACCGGTATCAGGTGGCCTTCGTTCATGCCCGTGCCCCGGATAGGCTGGGCGATGTGCCGGCGGAATTGCGGCTGACGGACCTGTCCGCCGCCCCGCCCGCCGATCTGGTGGTGGAGGCGGCACATCCCGCCATCACGGCACAGTTCGGCGCCAGCCTTCTGTCGCGGTCGGATTACATGCCCCTGTCTGTGTCGGCCCTGGCCGATGATGAGTTGCGGGCAAGGCTGCTGGCCGTCGCGTCGGCCTATGGTCACCGGCTGCTGATCCCGCACGGGGCCATGGTCGGTGTCGACAGCCTGTTCGAATGGCGGCGACAATGGCGCGACGTCACCATCACCTTCCGCAAGCCGCCGGCCAGCATCGAACCCGTGGCGGGTGCGGTGGCGGCGGGCGGAGAGCAGATCCTGTTCGACGGGCCGGTGCGGGAGATTGCCCGGCGCTTTCCCCGCAATGTCAACGCCATGGTCACCTGCGCCCTGGCCACCGTGGGCCTGGACCGCTGTCGTGGGCGCATGATCTCCGACCCTGCGGCCACGCAGCTGATGCTGCAACTGGAAGCTATCGGCAGTGACGGGTCGCGCCTGTTCATCGAACGGCAGCAGCCGGCGGCCGGCGTTTCGGGCAGCGAGATGTTCGCCTCCCTCTGCCGGTCCGTCGAACTGGCCCTGCGCCCCAAACAGGCGATGGAGTTCGTGTGATGATCCCGTTCGGTTTCTTCACGGGCATCGCCTTTCCGGCCACCGTCTTCATCATCATGGTGGGAATGGGGCTGGCCCTGACGGGGGCGGATTTCCGCCTGCTGGGCCGGGCGCCAAGGGCGGTGCTGGTGGGCCTGTCGGCGCAGTTGATCCTGCTGCCGCTGCTGGCCCTGGCGCTGGCCAGCCTGCTGCCCGTCGATCCGCTGGTGAAGGCGGGGCTGGTACTGATGGCGGCGGCACCCGGTGGGGTGACATCGAACGCCATCACACTGGCGGCGCGCGCCGATGTGGCGCTGGCCGTGGCCCTGACTGCCCTGTCCAGCCTGCTGGTCTGCATCACCCTGCCATTCTGGTCGGGACTGGCGCTGGACCTGTTCCTGGCGCGCGACGGGCGCATGCGTCTGTCGCCGCTGGAGGCGGGCCTGTCCCTGGCGCTGGCGACCGTCCTGCCGGTGATGATCGGCATGGCGGTGCGGGGCTTCTGGCCCACCCTGGCCCTGGCCGTGCTGGCCCGGTTTCGCATGGTGGCGGTGGGCCTGATCCTGTTCATGTGCCTGACAACGACATTCTACAACCTGCATCACTTCACCGACCTGACCGTGGTGATGGAGAATGTGGGGGCGGCGGCGGCCCTGATGCTGACCGCCATGGTAGGGGCGGCACTCTATGCCCGGTTCTGGCGGTTGGGGGTTCAACAGCGGCTGACCATCACGATTGAGGTCGGCGTGCACAACATTGCGGTGGCCCTTCTGGCTGCCTTCACCCTGTTGGGAGACCCCACGGTGGCGCGGCTGCCACTGGCCTATGGTCTTCTGATGATCATCATGCCCTGGTTCTTCGTGGTGGCCGCGCGCCGCCGGATGAAGACCGACAAGGAGAGTGCGTCATGAAATCCGCCTTCCGCCTGTCCACCCTGTGCGCGGCCCTGGCCCTGATGACCGGTGCGGCGCTGGCCAGTGATGAACCGGCCAAGATCGATATCCGCGATCCGATTATCCAGCGCTGGTACGACATCACGCCCGACAAGATGCCGCCCATGCCAGCCCCCGGCACCTGGGGCATGGATGCCAAGACGGGCAGGTTCGTGCATCCCAAGGCGACGGAGGCCGTGCATGGCGCGCCCAGCTTCGACGGACAGCTGAAATACTGGGACCAGAAGGATTACGCGCTGAACATGAAGGTGGAGGCGTTCTACCCGCTCTCCGCCTCGCCCTATCATGAATGGCAGAATATCGTCGATTTTGGCGACCGCCGGATCATGTATGTCTATAACCGCCGGCACCTGAAGGTGTTCGACATCACCGATCCGCGTGATGCCAAACTGCTGGCCACCAAGGGGTCGGACTGGGGCAAGGATGGGCCGTCCCCGGAAAAGGACCCGTTCCCCGCCGGTGACGGTATCGGTGCGTCGTCGATCCAGTGGAACGCGGCGCTCAATAAATATGTGATGGTGCAGTCTTTCGAGGTGTCGCGCATCGGCATCCTGGAGGATAAGCGCAGCCAGCCCGATAAGGTGGATGCCATCCGGCATGCGGGCCATCTGAAGGGCTTCAAGGTCTATGCCATGAACGGCCCGCTGCCCGAGCAGTGGGAACTGATCGCCACCCGCACCACCGATGTCGCCCATCCCGCCGCCCCCATCGGGCGGCAGCAGGGTTCGGGGTCGCTGGATGTGCCGGCCTGGTATGGCGGCAAATACATGTTCCTGGCGACCGCCCCCGACGACACCTACGCGCTGGCCGAGTATAAGGATTATCTCTACAGCCCCGGTTATCAGGCCTGGGACATGTCGAACCCGGCCAATCCGAAATGGCTGTCCAACTTCGCCGCCCCCGGTCAGATCATCGGCGATGCCGCGCATGAAGCGGCCTATCTGAAGAACCCGCGCGCCGGTAACCGCACCTCCTGGATGGGTGCCCGCATGCCCCTGTTCATCCCGAAGCCGGTGGAAAAGGGCGGCAAGGTGGCGTTTGCCGCCATGGCGGGGCTGGGGCTCTACACGCTGGATATTTCCGACCCGGCCAACATGAAGATCATCGGCCATCTGGACCTTCCGCCCAGCTTTGCCGGGACGGAAGCCGACAATGTCAATCTCAGCCAGTATGAGAAGACGGGTGTCATCTTCCTCAACGGCTATCCCATGAATGATGAGTGTTTTGAGCCGTACAAGGACATCTTCGCCATCGATGTCCGCGACCTGAAACACCCCAAGATCATCTCCACCTTCCCGCGCCCGACCCCACCCAAGGAGGCGGCCTTTACCGATTTCTGTCAGCGGCGCGGCAGCTTCGGGCCCAAGCGGCCGGGTTATCATACCCAGCCGGGCCAGGGGCGCGAGGGGGTGGCCATCTATGCCTTCTATAATGCCGGCATCCAGATTTTCGATGTGAAGGACCCGGCGAAGCCCGCCATCGCCGGCTATTACGTGCCACGCTTCCCCAAGGATGATGAGATCTTTGAAAGCGTGAAGGGCAATCTGGCCTTCGGTACCTATATTGAATATGACCGCAACATCATCTGGATGTTCACCAACCATGGCATCTATGCCTTGTCCAGCCCGCTGCTGGGTCCGGTGAAGTCCGGCGTGCCGGCGACGCCCTGGCCGCCGCGGGATTAGTCTCTCAGCCCTTGCACCCTCACCCTCCCAGGCCTTCGAAGGCCTGGGAGGGTGAGGGAACCACCCCCGACATAAAGAGCCCCCATGATCCGCGATCTCGATGAGGCGCTGGAAACGCTGCCCTTTGGCCGTTTGCGGACGCTGGTCCTGCTACTGGTGACCGCCATCATCGTGCTGGATGGGTTCGATATCCAACTGGCTGCCCTGGCAGCGCCGGCCATGCTGGCCGAATGGGGCCTGGACCGGGCTGCCTTCGGGCCGGTGCTGGCCGCGTCGCTGGCGGGGATGGCGGCGGGTACGGCATTGGGCGGCAGCATCGGCGACAGGATCGGGCGACGCCCGGCCTTGATCGGGGCGGTGCTGTTCTTAGCTTCCATGACGGCCTTGTCCGCCCTGGCCAGTGGTCCCGTCATGCTGGGCCTGCTGCGGCTGGCAACCGGCCTGGGCCTGGGCGCGGCGGTGCCCAATGCCACCGCGCTGGTAGCGGAATGGATGCCCCGGCGTTGGCGTTCCTATGCCGTCATGCTGGTGATCGTGGCGGTGCCCGTTGGCGGCATGCTGGGGGCTGCCCTTTGCGCCTGGATGATCCCGGCCTTCGGCTGGCGCGTCTGTTTCATTCTGGGCGGGGTGGCACCGGCGCTGCTGGCCCTGATCATGATCATAACGCTACCGGAATCACCGCAATTTCTTGCCGCGCGCGATAAGGGTGCGGACCATCTTCGGCGGCTGATGAACAGGTTGGCCGGCAATGATCATTTTGATAGTGAAATAATATTCCGCACCTCCGTTCCCGCCGCTGGAAAGGGTGGGGTGGCAGAGCTGCTGTCGGCCCCGCTGCGCGTCACCACCTGGCATCTCTGGGCCGGCTTCTTTGCCGCCATGCTGGCGCTTTATGGCTGCCTGAACTGGTTGCCGGTGCTGCTGTCCGGTCTGGGGCTGCCCATGGATCAGGCGGTGCGCGGGTCGATGTGGTTCAATCTGGGCGGCGTGGGCGGGGCGGTTATGGGCGCCTGGGCCGGTGGGCGATTTGGTACGGCCCGGTGCCTCTCCGCCTTGTGCCTGATGGGGGCTGGCATCCTGGCCCTTGCCGGCATCGCCCTGGCGCTTGGTCCTGTTCCTGGCACAATGGCGGCCATGGTGCCGGTCTTGCTGTCCGGTGGTGCCATTCTGGGGGTGCAGGTGGGGCTGTATGGTCTGGCCGCTGCGCGATACCCGACAAGCTGTCGGGCCGCCGGCATCGGCTGGGCCGCCACGTTGGGACGTGGCGGCGCCGTGTTCAGCGCCTTGGCTGGCGGCTGGGTCCTGGCACAGCCGTCAGGCGCCGCCCTGTGGTTGGCGGTCCTGACGCTGGCGCTGCTGTTCTGCTGGCGCGCGGTCAGGACCGTGTGATCAGGCCACTGTCACCGACAGGGTGCCAATCCCCGCCACCGTGCCATCCAGCCGGTCGCCGCGCTGGATCGGCCCCACGCCGGCGGGCGTGCCAGTGAAGATCAGGTCGCCCGGCAGCAATGTGATGAAGCGCGACAGTTCGGCAATAATCTCCGGTACGGTCCAGATCATCTCCGCCAGGTCCCCCTCCTGCCGCACCACGCCATTCACCGACAGGGCGATGCGGCCCGCATCCACGCTGGGCACCGCAGCGGCGGGGACCAGGGCAGAGACGGGGGCGGCATGGTCAAAGACCTTGCCCATGTCCCACGGCTTACCGGCCTTCTTGGCCTCCCCCTGCAAATCCCGGCGCGTCAGGTCCAGCCCGACGCCATAGCCGTACACGGACCCGCCCTCACCCAGGGCCACCACCAACTCAATCTCATGATGCAGGTCGCTGGTCTGCGGCGGATAGGGCATTGTGCCGCCACCGGGCAGGACGGCGCTGGCCGGCTTCATGAAGAAAAACGGCGGCTCGCGGTCGCTAGCCCCCATCTCGCGGGCATGGGCGGCATAATTGCGCCCGACACAGAACAGGCGGCCCACAGGGAACAAGGCATCGCTGCCCACGATGGGCAGGGTGACGGGGGCGGGCGGGGTGATGGCGTAAACGGACATGGGGATGGGTTCCAGTTTCTGGAGTTATACCCGGTGATGATGCGTGGAACGCATCATCACCGGGTTGGCGCGTTGAGCGCCCGTGCCCACATGGGCACGCAAGCCAAGCCGCCGGATGGCGGCGCCCGGCGTTTGAGGGCGAAAGACTTAAAACAAAACCGTGATGGCACGGTAAAGCATCCGCGCCCCCACGATCAGCAGGAAACAGCCAAACGCGACGGACAATTGCCGCTTGCTCAGGCTGTGCGCCAGCTTCGCCCCCCAGGGGGCGGCCAGCATGGTGGCGGGCGCGATCAGGGCCAGGCCGATCAGGTTGACATAGCCAAGGCTGCCTGCCGGCAGATCCGCCCGGCCCCAACCGGTCAGGACATAGCCGATGGTGCCCGGAATGCCGATAACCAGCCCGAACAGGCTAGCCGTGCCCACCGCGCGGTGGATCGGATAGTTGAACAGGGTCAGCACAGGCACCGTCAGGGTGCCGCCACCAATGCCCATCATGCTGGAAAAGGCGCCGATGGCAGCCGGCATTGCCTGCGCCGCCGGCCCCTTGGGCAGCGGACGGTTCAGGGTGAAGGCACCGGCGGGCAGCAGCATCTTCACCGCCACCACCAGGGCGATGGTGCCGAAAATGGCCGCCAGAACCCCGCCCTTGGCATATCCGGCGATGGCGGTGCCGATGGCAGCGCCCATGAACACCGCCGGCCCCCAGGACCGGGTCAGATCCAGGTCGACGGCCCCTTTGCGATGATGGCTGCGGCTGGATGAAATGGCCGTCGGGATGATGGTGGCCAGCGAGGTTGCCACCGCCACATGCAGGCGCACCGCCGGGTCCACGCCGACCAGCCCCAGCACGACGTCCAGTACCGGCACAATGATGATGCCGCCACCTACCCCCAGCAGCCCCGCCAGCACCCCACCGGCTAACCCGGTCAGCAGCATCAGGGCGGAAAGTTCGGCGATCTCAATCCAGGGGGGCATGATGGCTCCGTCAGGCAGGGGATTTTCCCCACCATCGGCAATCCCGGTATGGTGATCAAAGACCAAGGCGGCTGAATGATATGGCGGTTTTGGCATATCGGGGGCGCTCCCTCACCCTCCCAAACGCTGACGCGTTCGGGCCCCTCCCTCTCCCTGCCAAGCGGGCGTGGGGCACAATTCAGTGGAGCAGCCAAGTTCCGCCCCTCGCCCACGAAGGTGGGAGAGGGAGGGGCCCGGTGGCGCCAGCCAACGGGAGGGTGAGGGCGACCCAGCCCGCCCCGCTATATCGCTTCCCCCATATCACGCGGTGAAATCGGTATTTTCCCGGCATAGCGGACGGGCCTAGCCTGGGGTCAATTCAGCCAAGCAGGAAAGCGCATCATGGTTTTGCGGGTCGGGATCGCCGGATATGGCACCATCGGGGCGGCTGTGGGCCGGGCGCTGGATGCCGGGATGCAGGGGTTGACCCTGACGGCGGTGACTAGCGGCGATGCCGCCAAGGCGCGGGCCCGCATGGGCGGCCTGAAGGCCCAGGTGCCCGTTGTCGATGCCGCGACGCTGGCAGAGCTGTGCGATGTCATCGTCGAATGCGCGCCCACGGCGGCCTTTGCCGATATCGCCCTGCCGGCCCTGGCGCGTGGTCGTACTCTGGTCACGGTCAGCGGTGCGGCCCTGCTGCAACGCCCGGACATTATCGACGCGGCGGGTGCCCATGGTGGGCGCATCATCCTGGCCACCGGTGCGCTGCTGGGCTTTGACGCGGTGCGGGCGGCGGCGGAAGGGACCATCCATTCCGTCACCATGGTAACGCGCAAGCCCCCGACCTCGCTGACCAAGGCCAAGGAAGTGGTGGAACGCGGGCTGGACCTGTTGTCCCTGACCGAACCGTTGAAGCTGTTCGATGGATCGGCACGGGAGGGGGCGGCGCGGTTCCCGGCCAATGTCAATGTCGCCGCCGCCCTGGGTCTGGCCGGCATCGGGCCGGATCGCACGCAGTTGCAGATTTGGGCAGACCCGACGGTCACCCGCAATTGCCACCGCATCGTGGTGGATGCCGACAGCGCCCGCCTGACGCTTGAGATCGAGAATGTGCCGACGGTGGAAAACCCCGGCACGGGCCGCATCACGGCCCTTTCCCTTGTCGCTGCCGTGCGGGGCCTGACATCGGCCTTCCGCGTCGGCTCCTGACCCTAGAGAAGGAACCACCATGGTCATTCCCTTGAAGCATATCGCCATTTCCACCCAGGACCCGGAGGCGTCGCGCGATTTCTTCGCCAATGTCATGGGCTGGACTGTTGCGGGCCGCGTCGACAGCCGTAATGCCCAGGGCTATTACGTGACAGATGGCACCATCAATATCGCCCTGCTGCGGTTCAAGAACCGACCGGCCGCTGGCCTGGAATTCCCCGAAGGCTATAACGGCCTGCATCATCTGGGTTTCCAGTGCGAGGATGTGGAGGCGACTGCGGAATATATGGAAGACCAGGGCTTCCCCCCGCGCCACGACATCAACATCGCGCAGGGCCTGGGCAAGAATCCCGACAAGGACAATGCCGAATATAAGATGACCGGCCCCGCTAGTGTCATGATCGACATTTCCGAACGCGGCTGGGTGGGCACATCCAGCTACAAGCCCAAGGCGTAGGTCAGGTCGAGGGGTAAAGCCCCGAGCCCTGACATTCCCCGCGCCGTCATTCGTCAGGGCTCGCCTTCGGCTTGACCTGACCTACGGCCTTTTTCCGCAATCCATATTCCGGAGCCATATCATGGCCACCCAACCGTTCGCCCGCATTGTGCCGGCGGTCGCCACCCCCTTTTTCGCTGACGGCAAGATCGATCTGGGCCGGATGGCGGCCCATTGCCGCTGGCTTCTAGCTGAGGGCGCGGACGGGCTGCTGCTGTTCGGGTCCACGGGCGAGTCTGCGTCGCTGACCAATGCCGAGCGCATGATGGTGGTGGACAGTCTGATCGCCCAGGGTATCGAGCCGGCCCGCCTGCTGGTCGGCACCGGCTGCTGCGCGCTGGCTGATACGGTGCTGCTGTCATCGCACGCCACCGACAGCGGCTGCGCCGGTGTGCTGGTGGTGCCGCCCTTCTTCTTCAAGGGCGTGCCAGACGCCGGTGTCCGTCGCTATTTCCGCGACCTGATCGAGGGCGTGAATGATCCGCGCCTAGCGATCTATCTCTATCATTTTCCGCAGACATCGGGCGTGCCCATCACCCCGACGCTGGCCCAGGATCTGGTGCGCGCGCATGGTTCCACCATCCGGGGTTATAAGGACAGTTCCGGTGACTGGGCCAACACCCAGGCCGTGATGGAGGCCCTGCCGGGCCTGGAGATTTTCGCCGGGACCGAGGCGCGGATGGTCGATCTGATCACGCGCGGCGGGGCCGGCTGCATCAGCGCCACCGCCAACCTGCATGCAAGGTCCATCCGCGCCCTGGTCGATGCCATCGGCACCCCTGCGCAGCAGGATCGGCTGGACCGCGTGGCGGAATTCCGCAATGCCTTCACGGGCGTGCCGCTGGTGCCGGCGGTGAAGGCCGTGCTGGCGCATCTGCATAATGATCCGGAATGGTCGCGCCTGCGCGCACCGCTGATGTCGCTGGATGGCGACGCAGAAGCCGGACTGCTGCGCAAGCTGGGGCTTTGAGGGGGAACGGCCATGCTGACGCGCGCCGAGATTGAGGGGCTGGACAGGGATGACCCGCTGGCCGGGTTCCGGGATGAATTCACCCTGCCGCCGGGGGTGATCTATCTGAACGGCAACTCGCTGGGGCCAATGCCGACGCGGGCGGCTGTACGCGCGGCGGAGGCAGCAACGCAGGAATGGGGCGTCGGCCTGATCCGGTCCTGGAATAGTGCCGGCTGGTTCGCGGCGCCCTACAAGCTGGGCGACCGGCTGGCGCAACTGCTGTGCGCTGATGCAGGCGAGATGGTGGTGACCGATGCCACCGGCCTGAACCAGTTCAAGGCCGTGGCCGCCGCCTGCGCCCTGCGTCCCGGCCGCCGCGTCATTGTCATGGAAGGCAGCAACTTCCCCACCAATAATTACATGGTGCAGGGTCTGGCCGCCTTCCTGGGCCAGGGTCATGAAATCCGGTTCGTGGAAAAGGACGGCATCTTGGATGCCATCACCGACGACGTGGCCGTCGTCGCCCTGACCCATGTGCATTACAAGAGCGCCCACGTCCTGGACATGGCGGCCATCACGGCCAAGGCCCATTCCGTCGGTGCGCTAACCGTCTGGGACCTGTGCCATTCCGCCGGCGCCATTCCTGTGGACCTGAATGCGGCACAGGCCGATTTCGCGGTGGGCTGCACCTACAAATACCTGAATGGCGGCCCCGGCAGCCCGGCCTTCATCTTCGCGGCCAAGCGTCACCAGGCGGCCATGCAGCAGCCGCTATCCGGCTGGTGGGGCCATGCCGCCCCCTTCGCCTTTGACCGCGACTACCGCCCCGCCGATGGCATCGGGCGCATGCTGACGGGGACGCAAGCCATCATCTCCATGCAGGCCGCTGAACCCGGCATCGACTTGGCCGTGCGCGCCGACAAGCATCTGGCCTGGGCCAAGGCGCGCACCATGGGCGATCTGTTCATCGCCCTGGTTGAGGAAAAGCTGGGTACCGGCACGTTCCGCTTGGACAGCCCGCGCGACGGGCAGCAACGCGGCGGCCATGTCGCCCTGGCCCATCCGCAGGGCTATCCCATCATGAAGGCCCTGATCGAGGCCGGCGTGATCGGCGATTTCCGTGCGCCCGACACGCTGCGCTTCGGCTTTTCCCCGCTCTATCTGCGCTATACCGACGTGGCCGATGCCGTAGACATCCTGGCCGACATCATGGCGCGCGGGGTCTGGCGGGAGGAACGGTTTCAGGCGCGTGATGCGGTGACGTGAGGCCCAATCCGTCGCCAGCTATTTGCCTCCCCGGCGAAGGCCGGGGCCCAGGGGCCAAGCGCCCGACCGTTCCGCCGTTTCCGACCGATCTCAACTCATCCGTTCTCCCTATGGCCCCTGGGCCCCGGCCTTCGCCGGGGAGGCGGGAAGGGGGGATCGGATAAGCAACCCAAGCAAGGCCCACCCATGTCCAGCCAACCCCGTGAGCAATGGTCGTCGCGTCTGGCCTTCCTGTTGTCGACCATCGGGTCGGCGGTGGGGTTGGCCAATATCTGGCGTTTTCCCTACACGGTCGGCACGGGCGGCGGGGCGGTGTTCCTGCTGACCTTCCTGCTGTCGGTGGCAGCATTGGCCCTGCCGCTGCTGATCGCCGAACTGATGGTGGGGCGGCGATATCGGGTGTCCCCGCCCAACGCCATCCGCGCGGCGGCAATGGAGGCCGGGGCCAGCCCGCGCTGGCGCTATCTGGGGCTGGCGGGGGTGGCGGCGGCCATTCTAGTTCTGTCCTTCTACAGCGTCGTGGGCGGCTGGGTCATGGCCTATATCCTGGACCCGGCGGCGGACAGCGCCGGCATTGCCCAGGCCCGGTTCGACGGGCTGGTCGGTGATCCGGTCCGCCTGTTCGCCTGGTCCAGCCTGTTCCTGTGGGCGACCGTCGCCATTTCGGCGCGCGGCATCACGGGTGGGGTGGAACTGGCCAACAAGGTGATGACGCCCATCCTGTTCCTGCTGCTGCTGGCCATGGCGGGATATGCCATGCTGGTGGGCGATGTCGCGGCGGCGGCCCGGTTCCTGTTCAAGCCTGATTTCAGCAAGGTGACGCCTGACGTGCTGCTGGATGCTTTCGGGCAGGCCTTCTTCGCCCTGGGCGTGGGGGCGACCAATCTGATGGCCTATGGTTCCTATATGGACCGCGGGGAGAAGGTGATGCGGTCGTCGGTCATCATTGTGGGATCGGCGGTGTTCGTGTCGCTGCTGTCGGGTTTTGCCGTGTTCCCGGTGCTGTTCGCCATGGGGCTGGACCCGGCGGGCGGCCCGGCGCTGACCTTCGTCACCTTGCCCTATATGTTCGCCCATATGCCGGGTGGGGTTGTGGTGGGTGTGGCCTTCTTCGTGCTGCTGTTCGCGGCGGCCATTACCTCGGCCATCTCCATGATGGAGGCGCCGGTATCCTTCCTGACTGAACGTCTGGGCTGGAAGCGGGCGCATGCAGCCCTGCTGTCGGGTGGGCTGTCCTGGGGCCTGTGTATCCTGTCGGTCCTGTCCTTCAACATCTGGTCGGATGTGAAGCCGCTGGCCTGGGCGGGTTTGCTAAATGACAAGACCTACTTCGGCCTATTCGATTACCTGACCTCCAACGTGGTGCTGCCCGGTGGCGGTTGCCTGATCGCGGTCCTGGTCGGGTGGAAGATCAGCCGGGCGGTACAGGCGGGGGAGTTGGGGGAGGGTTTGGCCTTTCGGGCCTGGCGCTTCTGCATCCGCTGGCTGGCGCCCTTGGCCCTGGCCGTGATCTTCGCGGCGAAGGTGATGGAGTAGCGCGGATTAGCGAAGCGTAATCCGCGGAGCCACGGTGCCGTATTTCCGCGGATTACGGCTGCCGCCTAATCCGCGCTACGAAAGGGGGCTCGACAGCCCCCTTTTCCGCATTCAGGCCATTTCACGATCCGCCGACACATCCTTGGCCACGCGGCGCAGGGCACCCGCGAAGTATGTGGCCGCCGGTGTCAAATCCACGCCAGTGCGCAGGGTGATGCCCACCGGCCCCAGGGCGGTGCGCAGATTGACGGGAAGGCGGACCAGACCGGGCTGACTCTGCACCACCTGATAGGGCATGGCGGCGACCATGTCGGTTTCCAGCAGCAGGGTGTGGTTGGTCAGGATGGAGACCGATTCCACGGTCTTGATCGGCGGCTGCAGCCCCGCCTTGCGGAAGGCGGTTTCGATCTGGCGGCGCAGGCTGGTCTGCGGCGGGGGCAGGATCCATTCCTCATCCATCAGGTCGGCCAGGGTCAGTTCGCCCCGTCCGGCCAGCGGATGATCCTTGCGCGCCACGATGGATACCGGCTCGTAATACAGCACCTCCTGCGACAGACCATCCCGCTCCCGATATTCGGGCAGGCGGCCCACCACCATGTCCAGATCACCGACGCGCAGCATGGGCATCAGCTTGTCGTTGGTGCCCTCCACCACCTGGATATTGATGTTGGGCCGTTCCTTCTTCAGCAGGACGATGGCGCGCGGCAGCAGGGTGGGGGCGGCGGCCAGAAGCGTGCCCACCGCGATCTTGCCGGTGGTGCCGGTATTCAGGGACACCAGCTCTTCCGACGCGTGCCGAAGCTGCGACAGGATCAGCTTGGCATGGCGCACCACCACGTCGCCGAACAGGGTGGGCGTCACCCCGCGCGAGGTGCGGTCGAACAGATCCATGCCCAGCGTCTGTTCCAGTTCGCGGATGGTCTTGGTGGCCGCCGGCTGCGCCATGTTCAGCACCTGGGCCGCGCGCAGGATATTGTTATGTTCGGCTACCATCACCAGCAGCTGCAATTGCTTGAATTTCAGCCGCGCCCGCAGACGGTTTTCCAGGACCAGCGGCGTCAGGTTCAGGCTCATGTTTTCCTCCGTGCCCCGTGCATCATGGCTTTCCCTTTTTTCGTCATCCCGGCGAAAGCCGGGACCCAGCATAAGGCGCGGTTAGCGCCGATATGAGTCATGCCGCGGCTGACGCCGCTGAGCTGGGTCCCGGCTTTCGCCGGGATGACGAGGAAGAAGCATCCTCATCAGCTATAGCTATTCCCATATATCGGATCACTGAAATGGTATTTTTCTATTATACAAGCCCCCGATAGCGTGGAACCCATCAGGCCGCGCGGGCAGTCACTGCCCCGGCAGCAGAGAACGGGTTTCGTTCCATGTCCCACCACGCCTATCCCTTTCAGGGCCGCACCATCCCCGCCTATATCGGCGGGCAGTTCGTGACGGCGGGGGACAGTTTCCTCAACATCTCCCCCATCGATGGCGCGACCCTGGCGCGCGTGCATTTGTCGGACAGGGCAGAGGTGGACAGCGCGGTGAAGGCCGCACGGGCCGCCCTGCATGGCCCCTGGGGCCGCATGCCGGTGCGTGACCGCGTGGCCCTGCTGCGCGCTGTGGCCAACGGCATCCGCGCCCGGTTCGATGATTTCGTGGCCGCCGAGGTGGCGGATACCGGCAAGGCGCTGCATCAGGCGCGCAGCATCGACGTGCCGCGCGGGGCCGCCAATTTCGACCTGTTCGCCGATCTGGCCCTGACGCGCGGGACGGAATGTTTTCAGACCGATACCGCCGATGGGCGCGGGGCCGTGAATTATACGATTGCCAAGCCGCTGGGCGTGGTGGCCGTTGTATCGCCCTGGAACCTGCCCTTGTTGTTGCTGTCGTGGAAGCTGGCGCCGGCGCTGGCCTGTGGGAATACCGTGGTCGCCAAACCGTCGGAGGATACACCGTCCACGGCGGCGCTGCTGGCCGAGGTGATGCATGCGGCGGGTATGCCGCCCGGCGTCTTTAATCTGGTGCATGGGTTCGGGCCGGACAGCACAGGCGAATTCCTGGTCGGGCATCCCGGCATCGACGCCATCACCTTCACCGGTGAAAGCGGCACCGGCAGCGCCATCATGCGCAGTGCAGCGGCGGGCGTGAAACCGGTCAGCTTCGAACTGGGTGGCAAGAACGCCGCCATCATCTTTGCCGATGCCAATTTCGACGATGCCGTGGCCGGCACGGTGCGGTCGGTGTTCAGCAATTGCGGACAGGTCTGCCTCTGTTCCGAACGCGTCTATGTCGAACGCCCGGTCTTTGACCGGTTCGTGGCCGCGTTGAAACAGCAGGCGGAGGCGATCCAGGTTGGCAGCCCCTATGACGGGGCGGAGATGGGGCCGCTGATTTCGGCCAAGCATCGCGACAAGGTCGTCTCCTACTTTGATCTGGCAAAGCAGGAAGGCGCCACCACTATCACGGGCGGCGGGGTGCCGCGTTTCGGCGACCATCGCGATCACGGTGCCTATGTGCAGCCCACCATCATCGCGGGCCTGCCCGAGGATGCGCGCTGCGTGAAGGAAGAGATTTTCGGCCCCATCTGCCACATCGCCCCCTTCGATAGCGAGGAGGAGGTGATCGCCAAGGCCAATGACAGCCGTTACGGCCTAGCTGCCGCGCTGTGGACCCGCGATGTGCAGCGCGCCCATCGGGTGGCGCACGCGCTGGAGGTCGGGATCGTCTGGGTCAATGACTGGTTCCTGCGCGACCTGCGCACACCGTTCGGCGGCGTCAAGTTCTCCGGCATCGGGCGGGAGGGGGGGCAGCATTCGCTGTCCTTCTATTCCGAACCCACCACCATCTGCATCAAGCTGTAAGGCTGGCGTCCATGTCCAGGCCCACCCATTCACCCCGGCATATCGTCATCCAGGACGTGACCCTGCCGGCCCTGCGCTCCCGGTTTGGGCATGAGGCGTTGAGCCTGCTTGCCCGTGCCCTGGACGGGGTGGGGGTGGATGGGATCGTGCTGCCGGCTGGTGACTGGGCCTTGGCCGGATTGCTGGCGGATGACGGGCTTCGCGCTGTGCTGTCGATGCCGGTGGCGGATGTCATGGCGGTGGAGCGGGCACGGACACTGGGCATCCGAGCCATTCGCGTTCCTGTCGGCAATCTGGAATTGGCGGCGCCCATCATCGCTGCCGGCCACGAAGCCGGTCTGCATGTCACGGCACTGCCCATTGATGGGCATCTTCACTGCCCCGGCGATCTGGCCCGTCAGGCACAGGCATTGGAAGGGTTAGGGGCGAACTGCATCCATGTCGTGGACGCGGTCGGGGTGCTGGATATGGATGGGGTTGCCGCTCGCCTGCGTGCCTTTGACCGGCTGCTGTCGCCCGCCACCGAACGCGGGATCAGCGCCAGCCATGATGTCTCCCTGGCCGTCGCCAATGCCCTCGTCGCGGTACAGAACGGGGCCGTGCGCGTCGATGCTGCCCTGGCCGGCGGTACCAATCCGCTGGCCCATTTCATCACCGCCGCCACGCGCAAGGGCTGGCGGCACGGCTGTGACCCGCAGGCGCTGGTCCAGGTGGCCGGCATGCTGGGCTGTGGCCCGATCAACCCGGAATTCGTGAAGGAAAGGGCCGCCTGATGGACCTGATCAACCAATGCGCCACCACGCTGGATGCCGCCGCCGTCGCGGCGCGTGCCACGGCGCAGTTCTCCACCACCGGCATCGCCCTGACACTTGATCAGGCCTATGCCGTGCAGGCGGCGCTGGTGGGCCGCCGGATGGAACGCGGGGCCCGCATTGTCGGAGTGAAGATGGGTTTCACCAGCCGGGCCAAGGCCATCCAGATGGGGGTCCATGACCAGATCTGGGGACGCCTGACCGCCGATATGGAGGTGGCCGATGGTGGTTGTCTGTCTTTCGGGCATTTCGTTCATCCGCGCGTCGAACCGGAGGTGGCCTTCCGGCTGAAGGCGCCGCTGTCCGGCATCGTGACGCCTGAACAGGCGCTGGCCGCTGTCGACGGTGTTGCTGCTGCGCTGGAGATCATCGACAGCCGCTATCGCGATTTCAAATTCTCTCTGGCCGATGTGGTGGCGGACAATGCCTCTTCCGCCGCGTTTGTGGTGGGACCCTGGCAAGTGCCGGGGGGAGACCTGCGCGCGCTGGACATGGTGATGTCCATCAATGGTCAGACCCGGCAGACAGGCAGCAGTGCCGCCATCCTGGGTGATCCGCTGCTATCGCTGGTAGCGGCCTCCCGGCTGGCCGGTGACGCTGGCATCACGCTTCAGCCCGGCTGGATCGTCCTAGCCGGGGCGGCGACGGCGGCAGAGGCACTGGCTCCTGGTGATCATGTGACGCTCGAAGCCCAGGAACTGGGCCGCGTCGAATTTCAGATGACGGCAGAAGGATCGGCAGAATGAGCAGCGATGCCATGGTCATCGAGGGTCGGGCGGTACCCAGGGGACGCTTCCCCCATTTCCGCCGGGCCGGCGATTTCATCTTCGTTTCCGGCACCAGTTCACGGCGCCCCGACAATTCCATCGCCGGCGCCACGGTCGATCACCTGGGGGCCACCGACCTGGATATCCGTATCCAGACGCGGGCGGTGATCGAGAATATTGGCGGTATTCTGGAAGCGGCAGGCGCCAGCCTGCGCGACGTGGTGGAGGTCTCCACCTTCCTGGTCGATATGAATGATTTCAACGGGTACAACCAGGTCTATGGCGAATATTTCGACCAGGAGGGGCCGGCGCGGACGACGGTGGCGGTGCATCAGCTGCCGCACCCGCATCTGCGTATCGAGATCAAGGCCGTGGCCTATAAGCCCCTGAAGGGAGGAACGATATGCTGACCTATGGCCTGCCGCTGAATTTCGCGAAATGGATCGAGGAGCATCAGCACCTGCTGCGCCCCCCGGTCGGCAATGCCCAGATCTGGTCGAACGCCGATTTCATCGTCACGGTCGTAGGCGGCCCCAATCAGCGCACCGATTACCATGTCGATCCGCTGGAGGAATTCTTTTACCAGATCAAGGGCGACATGGTGCTGCGCCTGTGGGTCGACGGTGGTCCCAAGGATGTGCCCATCCGGGAGGGGGAGATTTTCCTGCTGCCCCCCAATGTGCCGCATTCCCCGCAGCGCCCGGTCGAAGGCTCCATCGGTCTGGTTATTGAGCGCCAGCGGCCCGACGGTCTGCTGGACGCGTTCCAATGGTACTGCGACTGCTGCGGCGGCATCGTTCACAAGGCAGAGGTGCAGCTGTCCAGCATCGTCAAGGACCTGCCCCCCATCTTCCAATCCTTCTATGACAATGTTGAAAAGCGCACCTGCCCGTCCTGCGGCACGGTCCATCCGGGCAAGGTGGCGAAGGCAGGTGCGGCATGAAGATCATCGATATGCACAGCCATTTCGTGCCGGAGAACTGGCCCGATCTGGCCGAACGGTTCGGCACGGTGCGCAACTGGCCCTGGATGCGCCATCATGGCGGCGGGCAGGCCATGATCATGGTGGGGGAGGAGGAGTTCCGCCCCATTGATGAGCGCTGCTGGAACGGCCAGGCCAAGCTGGCCGACATGGATCGCGACAATGTCGATATCCAGATCATGTCGGCCACGCCCGTCCTGTTCGGCTACACGCGCCCCGCCGAACAGGCGCTGGACTGTGCCAAACTGTTCAACGATGCCGCCCGCGATATCTGCGCCGCCGATCCGGCCCGCCTGAAATCCCTGTGCCAGGTGCCTTTGCAGGATATCGACAAATCCTGTGCGGAGGTCAGCCGCGCCATGAAGGACGGCCATCTCGGGGTGCAGATCGGCAACCATGTGGGGGACAAGAACCTGGACGATGCCGGCATCGTCACCTTCCTGCACCATTGCGCCGATATCGGCGCGCCCGTTCTGGTCCATCCCTGGGACATGATGGCGCGCGAACGGATGCCGAAATATATGCTGGCCTGGCTGGTCGGCATGCCCGCGGAAACCCAGCTGTCCATCCTGTCGCTGATCATGTCGGGCGCGTTTGAACGGTTGCCGAAAAGCCTGACACTGTGCTTCGCGCATGGCGGCGGCAGTTTCCCCTATCTCCTGGGTCGGGTGGACAATGCCTGGACCCACCGCGACATCGTGCGCAAGGATTGTCCCAACCTGCCATCCTCCTATGTCGATCGGTTCTTTGTGGACAGTGCGGTATTCAATCAGGCTGCCCTGTCGCTGTTGGTCGCTACCATGGGGGAGGATCGGGTGATGCTGGGGTCCGACTATCCGTTCCCGCTGGGTGAACAGCGGGTGGGTGCCCTGGTGCGCGGTCATGATGGGTTGTCGGCCCCGGCCAAGGCCAAGATCATGGGCGGCAATGCCGCGCGCTTCTTCGGTCTTTGACAGGGACGGCACGACGTAGCGTCCGGCGGGAATGTTCACCCGCCGGACACGGGTTCCCAGATGACAAAAATTTAAACAATTTTCTCCGCAGGGTCTTCGCATGTGCGGCGTATAAGGGGGGTAATCCAACCTGTCTGCCGAAGAAGTGAAGATGCAGCCTGCCGCCTCCGCCACGACCAAGGCCCCTGCCAAACCGCCCGGCCCGCGTTCCAGACGTTCCCTGTTCCGCCGCCGCAATATCCTGCTGGGCTTGGCCATTCTGGCCGTTGCCACCGGTGTCTACTGGTGGCAGTCCGGCGGATCGACGGGCGGCGATGCGGCATCCGATCTGATGACTACCGCCATCGACCACGGCAACATCGAAGATAACGTAACCGCCGTCGGTAATTTGCAGCCGCGCGATTACGTGGATGTCGGCACGCAGGTGTCGGGTCAGTTGCGCAAGGTCCATGTGGAGATCGGCCAGCAGGTCAATCAGGGCGACCTGCTGGCCGAGATCGATCCCACCGTCTATCAGACGCGGGTGGAGGCCGACCGTGCCCAGCTGGAAAATCTGGGTGCGCAGTTAATGCAGCGGGAGGCCGAATTGGCCCTGGCGCAGCAGCAATATAAGCGGCAGAAGAACCTGTTGGCCGAAAACGCCACCAGCGAGGACACGTTCCAGAACGCGGAAAAGACCCTGCGCGCGGGGGAGGCGGCGGTGAAGGCGGTGAAGGCCCAGATCCGCCAGACCAATTCCACCCTGCGCGGGGATGAGGCGAATTTGGGCTTCACCAAGATCTATGCCCCCATGTCGGGCACGGTCGTGTCGCAGAATGCCAAGCAGGGCCAGACCCTGAACGCCAACCAGTCGGCGCCCATCATCCTGCGCATCGCCGATCTGTCGGTGATGACGGTGACGACCCAGGTGTCGGAGGCCGACGTGTCGCGCCTGCGCCTTGGCATGCAGGCCTATTTCACCACCCTGGGCCGCCCCGACCGCCGCTGGCGCGGGACCCTGGCCAAGATCAACCCGACGCCGGAAGTGGTGAACAATGTCGTCCTCTACAACGCGCTTTACGATGTGGAGAATACGGGCGGCGAATTGATGACGCAGATGACGGCGCAGACCTTCTTCGTGGTCGCCGCCGCCGAGAATGTGATCCGCGTTCCCGTCGCCGCCTTCCAGCGTCCGCCCATGCGTGCCCCCGGTCCCGCCGGTGGTCCGCAGCAGGCAGGCGGTCAGCCGCAGGCCAATGCCCCGGGCGGCACGCCACCCGCCGGTGCCAATGGCGAACGCCGCCGCCGCGACGGTGCCGCACCCGCCGGTGCGCCGCCGGGCGATGCCGGTGCGCGCGAACGGCCTCGCATGGTGCAGGTGCTGAAGGCCGACGGTACGGTGGAGGATCGCCGCATCATGATCGGCGTCAGCGACCGCGTGAATGCAGAGGTCGTGTCGGGCCTTGCCGAAGGCGATCAGGTGGTGGTGGGCCGCAAGCCGTCCGCCGGCCAGTTGAAGGCTCAGCAGCAACAGCAGCAGCAGAACATGCAGCGCATGCGCCCGCCGGGGATGCTATGAGCACGCCGCACAGCCGGGGCGATGCCACCCCCCTGATCGAACTGGTGGATATTACCAAGACCTATTCCAACGGGGAGATGGCGGTTCAGGTGCTGAAAGGCATCTCGCTGAAAATCTATCCCGGTGAATTCGTCGCCATCATGGGACAGTCAGGGTCGGGCAAATCGACCCTGATGAATATCCTGGGCTGTCTGGACCGTCCGACGACGGGCAATTACCTGTTCGACGGGCGCGACGTTTCCACCTTCGACCGCGACATGCTGGCCATGCTGCGGCGGGAAGCGTTCGGCTTCGTGTTCCAGTCCTACAACCTGATCCCCATGTCCACGGCGGTGGAAAATGTGGAAGTGCCCGCCATCTATGCCGGCCTGGGCCGCGACCAGCGGCGGGAGAGGGCGGAAGAACTGCTGAATACGCTTGGCCTGTCCGAACGCATGGACCATAGGCCCAGCCAGCTGTCGGGTGGGCAGCAGCAGCGTGTCTCCATCGCCCGCGCCCTGGTCAATGGCGGTCAGGTCATCCTGGCCGACGAACCGACAGGCGCCTTGGACAGCCGCAGCGGTGTGGAGGTGATGAAGCTTCTCTCCGATCTGGCGGCCAAGGGCCATACCGTCATCCTGATCACCCACGACCGCGACGTGGCCAACAATGCCCGCCGTCTGGTGGAGATCAAGGACGGCCAGATCGTGGCCGACCACCCGACCGACCATGCGCTGGAAAGCCCGGCCCCGCCGCCTGTCGCTGCCCGCACCATCCAGGTGCCGGAGGAGGGGGAGGATACGGGCTGGACGGCCAAGGAAGTGCTGGAAGCCTTCCGCATGGCGCGGCGCGCGCTGTCGGCCAATCTTTACCGCACCGTCCTGACCCTGCTGGGCATTGTCATCGGCGTGGCCTCGGTCGTCACCATGCTGGCGGTCGGCAACGGCTCGCAGAAGGCCATGGTGGAACGGATCAGCGCCATGGGCACCAACCTGCTGGTGATCCGGCCCGGCGCGCCGGGCCAGCGCAATGCCAACGGGCTTGCCACCCTGGTCCCCGATGACGCCACCGCCATCGCCAAGGTGGCCAATGTCGTGGCCTCGGTCCCGGAATATACGGGCGGCATGACGGCGCGTGCCGGCAATCTGGACTATCAGACCCAGATCACGGCCACCAGCCCGGATGTGCAACTGGCACGGTCATGGGAGCCGTCCAGCGGCACCTTCTTCGATCAGGCGGCGATGGACCAATATGCGCCTGTGGCCGTGATCGGGCAGACGGTGGCCAATATCCTGTTCCCCGGACAGGACCCGGTTGGCCGCTATATCCTGTTGCGTAATGTGCCGTTTCAGGTGATCGGCGTCATGTCGCCCAAGGGCGCCAGCCCCGTGGGCCAGGACCAGGATGATGTGGTCTTCGTGCCCCTGACCACCGGTTCCTACCGCCTGTTCGGGCGGCGCGACCTGCGTTCCATCACGGTTCTGGTCGATGATCTGGCCATGATCGATGAAACCCAGGCGATGATCACCAGCCTGCTGACCACGCGCCATCAGGCGGAGGATTTCCAGATCCGCAACACCGCCTCCTTCATCGACACCTTGTCGGCAATGCGGGAGACGATGACCATACTGCTGGGCTCCATTGCCGCCATCTCCCTGCTGGTGGGTGGGATCGGGGTGATGAACATCATGCTGGTCAATGTCACCGAACGCACGCGGGAGATCGGCATCCGCATGGCCACCGGTGCCCGCGCCCGCCATGTGATGCAGCAATTCCTGCTGGAGGCGCTGTTGGTTTCCGCCTTGGGCGGGGTGATCGGCGTGGTGTTGGGCATCGGCGTCTCGCTGTTCCTGACCATCTTCAAGGTCGATATCCAGCTGACCTTGCCGCCCATGCTTCTGGCCTTCTCCTGCGCCTTCGCCACCGGCCTGATCTTCGGCTACACGCCCGCCCGGCGCGCGGCCCTGCTGGATCCCGTTGTGGCTTTGGCCGCCGACTGACCTCTTTTCCGGATCGTCCACGCATGATCGTCAGACATTCCCGCCTGTTCTTGTCGCTGCTGCTGTCCGGCACCCTTCTGTCGGGCTGCGCGCAGGGCGATTATGGCAGCACGGCCAGCCCCGTCGCCCCGCCCGCCGTCTGGACACAGGCCGATGGTGCCAATGCCGCCAGCCCCTGGCCCGCCGCCGATTGGTGGGGTGGCTTCGGGTCGGCGGAGCTGGTGTCGCTTCTGGCTGACGCACGCAAGGCCAACCCCGACCTTGCCGCCGCTGCCGCCCGCCTGTTGCAGGCCGATGCCCGCGCCCGCGCGGCGGGGGCCGACCTGCTGCCCACCGTCAATGCCAGCGCCGGGATCAGCCGACAGGAAACCGACCTGTCCGGTGCCGGCGGACGGTCGGGCCGCAGCAGCGCCAATGCCGGCCTTTCCGCCAGTTATGAGCTGGATTTCTGGGGGGCGAACCGCGCCGCCGCCGACAGCGCCGCCATCAGCGCGGCGATCAGCCGGCTGGATCAGGAAACGGTGGCCCTGACCGTCACCTCCACCGTCGCCAATACCTATTTCCAGGTGCTGTCCCTGCGTGACCGCATCCGCAGTGCCGAGGAGAACATGACCTTGGCCGAACGGGTGATGGCCGTCGTCGATGCCCGCTTCCGCAATGGTGCCGCCACGGCGCTGGAGGTGGCGCAGCAGCGCACCGCCCTGACCAGCCAGCGCGCCACCCTGCCGGCCCTGCGGCAACAGGAACTGGCGGCATCCAACGCTCTGGCCGTGCTGCTGGGCCGCGCGCCCGCCGACCTGTCGCTGTCGGCCACGGGACTTGGTGGCCTGGGCCTGCCGGCTACGGGGGCGGGTGCCCCCGCCGATCTGCTGGAACGCCGCCCCGACCTGAAGGCCGCGTCGAAACAGCTGGAAGCTGCCGGTGCCGACATTGTCGCGGCCCGCGCTGCCCTTTACCCGTCCGCCACCCTGAACCTGTCCGGCAATCTGACGGGCGGTGGCCTGTCCAGTCTGGTCAATGCTCCTACTGCCGTCGCCAATGCCGGTCTGTCGCTGGCCCAGAGCCTGTTCGATGGTGGCCGCCGCAGCGCGCAGGTGGAGGTGGCGCAGGCCCGGCGCGTGGAACTGGTGGAAACCTACCGCAAGGCCATCCTGACCGGCTTCTCCGACGTTGAAACGGCCCTGGCCGCCGCCCGCAACGCCGAAAAGCAGCGAGTCCTGCAGGAAGAGGCGGTGCGTCTGGCCCGTGAACTGTTCCGCCTGGCCGAAACCCGCTACCGCGAGGGGGCGACCGACCTGCTGACCCTGCTGGACGCCCAACGCTCTCTCCTTTCGGCGCAGGATCAGCTGACCCAGGTCCGCCTGTCGGAGATGCAGGCAGCCATCTCGCTCTACCGGGCGCTGGGCGGGGGCTGGTCGGCGGCGTGATGCTTGCACGTGGCGCGGGTTTTTCTGGTGCTTCTGGCTGACGATTGCGGGTGGTTTCCAATCTGCTATGATGGGAAACTACCTGCTGCTGGAGGATTACCATGAACGTTTCCGCGACCTGGACCGTTCCGCCCACCCAGGGGCCGCGCGTTGCCACCTCCACTCCGGTGTCCGGGCCGGTTTCCGCGCAGAATGGTGGTTTGGCACAGGCCTTGTCGGCGCAGGGGGTGGATCTGTTGTCCCGACTGTCGGGTGATACCCGCCAGATGCTGGATACGCTGATGGCCAGCGGGGGCATCTCGGCGGAAACGGCGGCCAGCGCCATCGACTATTTTGCAAAGCTCAAGAACAATCAGGATGTGGCGGAGACTTTGCCACCCGCCACTTCCGCCAACATGGAGGGCGGCCTTGATCAGGCTCTTGCCCACCTCGAAACCGGGTTGAGGGAAGGGGGCGATGCCCTGGCGCGGGATATCGAATCTTACCGCCGTGCCTCTGCCGCCTATCGCCGCGAAAGCCTGGATACGCTGCAGAAACGGATGACAGCCGGCATGCAGGGTTACAAGCTTGAGGAACTGTCTGCTGGCGCGGCGATACGCAACACGCCCTTGGGCGATGCCATCGCCCAGGATGCCGGTATCGATCTTTCACGCGGCGCGCTGTAGCACCGCTTTCTCTTAAGATCAAAAGCGACCGATCACGCTGCGATCACCCTGTTACGCCCACAATGCTTGGCGCGGTACAGTGCGATGTCAGCCCGTTGCAGGGCCGGCTCCACGCTGGCCTCCCCCGGCTTCACCGTGGCGGCCCCCAGGCTGACGGTAATCTTGATGGGGCCGGCATCGGTGTGGATGGGTGTCTGTTCCACGATACGGCGCAGGCGTTCACCCGTTTCGACGGCCTGGTTCAGGCCGGCATCGGGCAGGATCAGTGCGAATTCCTCTCCGCCCAGGCGCGCAAACACATCCTGCACCCGAATGGTCTGGCCGATCTGGTCGGCGAACTGCGCCAGCACCCGGTCGCCGGCGCTATGCCCATAGGTGTCGTTGATCTTCTTGAAATGATCGATATCCAGCACCAGAACCGCGATATCGCACCCTGTGCGCCGCCGCCGCCCGATCTCCCGCTCTGACAGGGAGAAGAAGGTGCGACGGTTCAGGGAACCGGTCAGGGGGTCCGTCTGCGCCAGCACCGCCAGTTCACGATTGGCCAGCCGCAATTCCAGCTCATCCATGACGATGGCGGCCAGATCGGTCAGGGTTTCGCGGTCATCCTCGTCAAACCTGCGGGGCACGCGGTCGATGACGCAGACGGTTCCAAGCGCCTGTCCGTCGCGGGTTATCAGGGGGGCGCCGGCATAGAACCGGATGCAAGGTTCCCCGGTGACCAGAGGATTATCGCGAAACCGCACATCCAGGCGCGCATCCTCCACCACCATCACGTCACGCCGGCGGATGGCATGGTCGCAGAAGGCCAGGGAACGCGGGGTCTCTTCCACCGACAGCCCGTCGCGGGCCTTGAACCATTGCCGTTCCTCATCGACCAAGGAAATCAAGGCAATAGGTACGCGTAAGGCCCGTTTGGCCAGGGTGACGATACGGTTGAACTGCGGTTCCGGCTGGCTGTCCAGTACATGATACCGGTCGAGCGTGCGCAGGCGCAGCGCTTCATCCGTTTGCAGGCCACAGGCCCCGGCATGAAACGCCCCACCGGGCGGTTGGGTGTCGATGATCGCCGCCATGGTCGCCCCGCCTCCCGTCATGTCTGGAACTGGTTAATTCCCCGAAATGTATATGCAGTTGGCACGGGCGCGATAGCTATCCATTCGCTCTGTCAGTGCGGTTCTTGGGCCTATGGCGATTGGGTTACAAGCCCATCAAGATTCTCTAATGTAATATTAAAACCAATGTGTTATCATTTGTTTACAATAATGGGCGCCAGCTTTGCCTCCAGCACCCGGACGATATCTGCCGGTGCCGCCGCGATCTGCAGCCCCCGCCGCCCACCATTCATGATCATCTCGGCCAAGCCCCCGGCACTGGCATCGATCAAGGTGGGAAGGCGCTTGCGCATGCCCAGCGGGCTGATACCGCCGATCACATAGCCCGACACCCGTTCCGCCGCCTTCGGATCGGCCAGGGAGGCCCGCTTGCCGCCCGCCGCACTGGCCAGCGCCTTCAAATCCAGCCGGGCCGGCGACGGGATGACGGCACAGACCAACCCCACCCCTTCGACATCCGATACTAGCGTCTTGAACAGCATTGCCGGATCAACGCCCAGGGCTGCTGCGGCGGCCATGCCGATGGCATCGGCATCCGGATCGTAGTCATATTCCAGCAGCCGGTGGGCGATGCCGGCGGATTTCAGGGCGTTGACGGCGGGTGTTGCCTTGGCGGACATGGAATGGCGTTCTTCATGATGGGACCAAGTGGCCATTTTTTCCGCGCGTAACCGCCGGGTCAAGTCCACAACCCGTCACAAACCGATACAATTTGGTACGCGGTCACGCCTTCCCGTGCATGCCCTTGCGTGCCATCTTCCTGTAATCTTCATTTAACTGTTACCGATCCATGCAGGCCGCTGACAATCCCCATATCTTCCTGGTCGATGACCATCGCGACATCCGTGAGACCCTGACCCGCTTCCTGGAAAAGCATGGAATGCGTGTGACGGCGGCAGAGGATGCGGCGGTGGCCCGTCGGCGGCTGCGCGCCTGTGCTGCCGATCTGATTGTGCTGGATGTCATGATGCCGGGGGAGGATGGGCTCAGCCTGTTCCGCCATATCCGGGAGACGATGGACACACCTGTCATCTTCCTGACCGCCATCGGGGAACCGACGGACCGCATCGTCGGGCTGGAAATGGGTGCCGATGATTATGTGACCAAGCCGTTTGAGCCGCGCGAACTTCTGGCCCGCATCCGCGCCGTCCTGCGCCGCAGCCACTCTCTGCCCGTGACCGGTGCGCGAAAAAAGGCCGATGAAAGCCGACTTTCCTTTGATGGTTGGATGCTGGACCTGAATCGCCGCGAATTGACCGGGGCCGATGGCGTCGTCGTTTCGCTGTCGACGGCGGAGTTCTCGTTGCTGGAGGCGTTTGTGCGCCATCCCAATATGGTGCTGACCCGTGAGCAATTGCTGGATCTGACCAAGGGGCGGGAAGCCGATGTCTTCGACCGTTCCATCGACAATCAGGTCAGCCGCCTTCGTCGCAAGATCGAACCCGATCCCCGCAATCCCACCCTGATCAAGACGGTCTGGGGTGGGGGCTATTGCCTGGCGACGGAGGTCCGGGCGGCATGAAGGGGGTGATGTCCTTCCTGCGCCATCCGCGCAGCCTGTTCACTCATATGGTGGCGCTGCTGGTCGGTGCCATGCTGGTGGCGAAATTCGCCAGTTGGACGGCATCGCTGGACGACAAGGCCGCCACCGTCCGCCGCACCCATATTGAAGAGACGCTGCTGCGCATCGCGGCCACCACCCGCGTCATGGATACATTGCCGCGCGCACACCGGTCCGACACACTGGCCGCCATCCGCGCGCGGGAAACCCGCTACTCGGTGGATGATGCCCCTTCCATTCCGCCCGATTATCGCCTGACTGACCCGCAGGCCATGGCCGTGCGTGACCGGTTGATCGATATTCTGGACCTGCCGCCCAGTGCCGTGCAATTCAAGATGTGGAACCGGGCGGAGAATGCCGAACCTTCCTGGTTCCACAATCCCTGGGCCGCCATCGAACCGGTGGAGATGGGGATGAAATTCTCTGTCCGCCTGGATGACGGGCAATGGCTGAACGCCGTCAACCGCCGCATGGTACAGCCCACCGTCTGGTCCTCTACCTCCACCTGGACCCTGCTGACCTCCATCCTGATGGTGGCCGCCGCCACTTTCTACATCTCCCGCCGCCTGTCGCGCCCCTTGCGCGATCTGGCTGACAGCGCCGACCGGCTGGGTCGGGGGGAGGCTGTACCCGCGCTGGAGACGGAACGCGGGCCGGAGGAGGTGCGCCGCGCGGCCAACGCCTTCAACGCCATGGCCGCCCGCATCCGGCGTTTCGTGGATGACCGTACCCGCATCCTGGCCGCCATTTCCCACGACCTGCGCACCCCCATTACCAATCTGCGCCTGCGGGTGGAGTTGCTGGAGGAGGGGGAAACCAAGTCCCGGATGCTGGAAACCCTGGATGAGCTTCGGTCGACGGTGGAGGCCACGCTCTCCTTCACGCGGGAGGAGCTTGGGGAGGAGGCGGTGCGTGCTGATCTCTCCACCCTGGTGGAAAGCGTCTGCGATGATTTCGCCGATACCGGCCATCCCGTGCATTTCAGCGCGGCCGACCGTCTGCCCCTGATCTGCCGGACCAGTTCGCTGCGCCGTGCCATCCGCAATCTGATCGAGAATGCCCTGGCCTATGGCGGCACGGCCCGCGTCTCCATCCGCAGTGATGGGGCGGGGGCGGAGATCATTGTTGCGGATGATGGGCCTGGTATCCCGGAACCTGACATGGAGCGCGTGTTTGAACCGTTCGTGCGGCTGGAGGCGTCGCGCAATCGGCGCACAGGCGGTGTCGGGCTGGGCCTGTCCATTGCCCGCTCCGTCGTGCGTGGGCATGGGGGCGACATCCGTCTGTCCAACCGCCCGGACGGTGGCCTGGACGCCATCATCATGATCCCCATTGTGACCAGTCCGGATAAAGAAGGCATAATCCTGCGCAAGGCAGCGTGACCGGTTCAGTGCTAACGTTGCCTGAATCCCCTATCCCAATCCCCAACCACCCTGGCATAGCCGGCAGCGTGGTGCAGGTCGGACAGGGTGATGGCACGGTCCAACCTTTCTGCATATTCGCGCGCCAGGGGGCGTACCTTCACACGGGCCAGCGTATCCACATGCTGACCCAGCCCGATTAGCGGCAGGGTCACAGACAGGCCCAAGCGGCTGGTGCGGGTCGTCGCCGTGGCGTCCATGCCCAGTTCCAGACCCCATCCAAATTGCCGCGTCAGGGTGAACGTCGTCCCCAGGTCACCGGCCAGATAACGGCCAAATGACAGTTCGCTGCGGCTGCCCCCATCCTTTCCTTCCCAGCCGGCAGTCACAAAGCCGGTTGTGCGGCCACTGCCCCTATAAAGCGTTTCAACGCTGGGCGGGCGTTTCCAGACATGGTGCGCGGCCAGCCCCAGTGACCAGCGTGCCGTCAGTTGCTGATAGCGTAGCTCCCCGCCGCCGCCGCCATACATCGGGTCCAGGTGCCCGATTTCAGCCAACACGTCCAGCGAGGGTGTCGCCGCATACACAAACGCCATCTGTGCCCGGTCCAGGCTGAATCGGCGATAAAGATACAGGGCCGCATCGTCCCGGCCCTTTGACGGGGGATACCAGCGGGGCAGGGGAATGTTACCCGCATTTGCCACCCGCCCCTCCGCCGTCAGGATCAATCCCGACCAAGGCAGCAGATGCAGTTGCGCACCTGCGGATGCACGGCTCGCGGCGGGATATCCGCGCGGCCCCGCCTCCACCTCTATCGTCGCATCCAGCGTCATTTCCCAATGATGGGCGAGCTTTTCCGGCGTCAGTGCACGCTCAAATCGCGTACCCCGACGGATCTCGGCTGCACTGATCCGATGGCGTTTCCATTTCCGCAGATCCGGGGCGTAGAGCCGCGCCGATACGCCGGGAAGGCCTAGGCGGTGGCTGGCCACGCTCACCCTATCCGACGTCGGATGCTGATCGGCCAGGGCGGCATGCAGCGCACCGCCCGGTGACATGAAGGGTCCGATATCCGTCCATGCTCCGGCATCGGGTTGCCGTGATCGTCCGAAATAGGGCTGGGACAGTTCGTCACCTGCAATCTGTTCCGTGATGCCCGTCACCAGCCCCCGGTCACTCAGCCAGGTGATGCTCAACATGCGTCCTGGTTCTGGTGACCAACCGGCACCCAACATTGGTCCATCCACACCACCGATCCCGGCCCGAATCCAGGTATCATTCATAAACGGTACCGGCGTCTTCACGGGCAGCAGTACCTGCAGAACCGGTCTCACATCCCCCATACCTGACCGGGCCGCCCCTGCCGTGACCTCCACCCCGGCGCGCGTCCAGCCCAGAAGCAGGCTGTCCAGCCGCCCCGTCATGTCGCCACCATGCCCGCTGCTGTCCAACACCAGATTAGGCAACAGGCCACGTGCCTCGGCCAGTTCCAGCGTCACATCCGTCTGCGCGCTCCAATCGCCTTGGCGCACCGTCACGGCAAGTGGCCTCACGGGTCGCATGCCAACACTGACCGCCGCGACATTGTCCTCCGGCATCTCCAAACCCAACCATAGCGCGCCCTCGCCCGGAGGAAAGGCGGTGGGGTGGCCGGAAATACCCGCCACCCCGGCCAATGACGGCGGGGTCAGCAACAGCAGCAATGTCAGGGCTGATAACAGGCGCATGGGACGGGGCGATGATTAGTGCAGTCACACTATCCACGCCGATATTGGCAATATCAATCAAAAGGGGATGTTCAAACCTGATATAGGTATAATTGGTAGTCTGTGTCAGGGATACAGCCCGCCAAACGGAATAATTCAGCCCGCTTGATCGCGATAAAGGAACGGTGCAGGTCCGCCCCAAGGGCCGACTTCAGAAAGTCCGACCCTTGGGCCTGCGCGATGGCAGAACGCCAGTCACCGGGCATGGCCCGGGAAAAGGGTGTTTCCTGGGTAAAGCCCTGATATTCCGCTGCCGGTCCCGGATCGATGGTATGCGCCATGCCGTGCTGCATCCCGGCAAGGACGGTTGCACCCACCAAGTAGGGATTGGCATCAACCCCGGCGGGGCGATGTTCGATGCGTCTTGCCGTGACCGGTCCGGCGGGAATACGTAACGCAACTGACCTGTCGTTAACACCCCAGGTGGGCTGCACCGGGGCATAGAGCTTGGCCACGAACCGGCGCCAGGAATTGGCATGCGGGGCAAAGGCCAGCATCCCGTCCCCCATGGTCGCCGCCAGACCGCCGATGGCATGACGCAGCAGCGGATTGGGGTACACCGCGCCCTCATCCTCCGAAAACAGGTTGTGCCCCCGGCTGTCATTCAGCGACACATGCAGATGCATCCCCGATCCGGCCTGCGCCGCGAAAGGTTTGGCCATGAAGCAGGCCACCATCCCCTGCCGCCGCGCCATGGCCCGGACCAGCCGCTTCAGCATCACCAGATCGTCGGCGGCGCGCAGCAGGTCGCGGCGATAATGCAGGGTCAGTTCATATTGCCCCGGCGCATATTCGGAAATCAGGGTTTCCAGGGGCAGACCCTGAGCCTGCGCGGCCTGATAGACGGGGCCGAAAAATGGCTGCATCCCGTCCAGATCATCCAGGCCGTAGACCTGCACCTGTCCATGCCGCCGCCCGTCCAGGGCCATGGCTGCCGGGCGTGGGCGGCCATCGGGGCCGGGTTCGGCGTCCAGAAGATAGAATTCCAGTTCGAAGGCCCCGGCGGGGTAACGCCCGCCCGCCGCCATCGCGTCGATCTGGGTGGCCATGGCATGGCGCGGATCGGCCCCGTGCGGGCGACCATCCAGATGGTACAGGCTGACCAGAACCTGTGCCCGCCTGAGTGATGTCCAGGGCAGCAGGACCAGGGTGCCAGCGATGGGCCAGGCGCGCAGATCGGCATCACCAACTGACCAGACCAGCCCCGTCTCCTCCACATCCTCCCCCGTCACATCCAGACCCAGGATGGAGGAGGGGAGGTGGCGCCCCTGCTTGTACAGTGCCTCCACCTCATGCCGGCGGATGATCTTGCCGCGCCCGATGCCGTTGGCATCGGTCAGGACGATATCGACGGCCTCCACATCGGGATGTGCCGCCAGAAAGGCTTCGGCCTCTGCCCATTCGCCGATACGCGTGGTCATGCGGCTTTCCCCTGTGCCAGGATGCAAGCCACCTCCGCAAAGGCGGTGATCAGGCGATCGACCTGTTCCTCCGTCGTGGCCGGACAGACCAGCATCATATTGTGGAACGGCGCGATCAGGATGCCGCGATTGAGAAGCGCCAGATGGATAGCCTGTTCCAGCGGTCCCGCATGCGCCGCCTCCGCCTCTGTCCCATTGCGCAAGGGGCCGGGGGCGCAGATGAACTCCACCCGCGCGCCCACCCGTACCACATGCCAGGGCAGACCCAGCCGTTCGATCACGCCTGACAGCCCGGTTGCCAGATGCCCCGCCAGCGCCTCCATCTGGGCATAGGCCGCATCGGTCATCACCTGTTCCAAAGTCGCGCGCATGCAGGCCAGGGCCAGGGCGTTGGCCGACAGGGTTGTGCCCATGCCGGAATGTCCCGGCGGTGTCACCGCCCGCACAGCATCCAGCCGGCGCGCCACATCCTCGGTGAAGCCCCAGACACTGGCCGCCACCCCGCCCGCCACCGGCTTGCCCAGCACGAACATGTCGGGTTCCAACCCATATGCGCGCGTATAACCGCCGGGACCGGTCGAGATCGTATGCGTCTCATCAATCAGCAGCAGGGTACCCGTTTCGCGCGTCAGACGTCGCAGTGCCTCGTGAAACCCCGGATCGGGCAGAACCATGCAGCAGTTGGTCAGCACCGGCTCGGTGATCACGCAGGCCACCGTTCTGTCGGAAAGGGCAGCCCCCAGCGCCGGCAGGTCATTAAACTCCACGACCCGCGCGCCTTCCGTCAGGTCGGTGAACTGACCCAGCAGGCCAGGGCGGTTGACAGGTGCACCGTCAATCAGCCGCACGAATGTCTCGTCCACCGTCCCATGGTAGCAGCCATTAAAAACCAGGATTCTGCCGCGACCGGTCACAGCACGCGCAACACGAAGGGCAAAGCGGTTGGCGTCTGTTGCCGTTGTCGCCACCTGCCAGTACGGCAGCGCGAACCGGTCGCGCAGCAGGGCGCCAACGGCCAGCGCATCATCGGTTGGCAACATATAGGTAAGGCCGCGCCCCGCCTGCGCCATCAGGGCCTGACGCACCGGTTCCGGCGAATGCCCGAACATCGACCCTGTATCGCCCAGGCAGAAATCGGCCAGTACATGGCCGTCACTGTCGGTCAAGGTGGCGCCCTGCGCGCCCGTCACCAGCATCGGGAATGGCATGGGCCAATCCCGCATCCAGTGCATCGGTACGCCTTGATAGAAGCCGGGTAAGCCGTTACCTGCGCGTGCGGCGGCATCGGGGTGGGCCGCAATGAAGCGCGCGCGTTCACTTGCCATCAATGCCTGGATGGTCTTCGCGGCTATGCCACCGGAACCGTCCACCATTCATTCCTCTCCCGCAATGTCCGACTCCGAATGTCGGGGCCGGGCATGGCGGGCGTCAAGGGGCGCTTAAGTGTGCCTCAATGCGGGAACCAGATTCCGGCCACCTTGTGCAGCTTTTCCACATCCTCGATGGACAGTTCAACCCGGCGGCGGGAAAGGGTCATGCCATAGATCACGCCCTCGTCATCCTGCCGCAGGTAGAAGGCAAGCGGACTGAAATTCAGGCGGTTGATGACCAGATCGCCAACATTGGCCGGCGCATTGGGATTGACCAGCAAGGTTGCACCGATGCCGATAGCCGGCGCGTTCGACAGATCATGGACCGTCACTGCGTAGGCGCCGGCGATGCTGCGCATCTGCGGTGCGCGGGGGATCGTCCCGGCACTCTTGGCATCTACCCCGTCGCGGGCCAGATCGCGCCCTTCATACAGGGGCAATTCCGTGTCAGCCTTGTTCTCGCTCAGCATGGTGCGCAGTGGGCTGGCGGGCGACAGCATTTCCGTCGGACCGACACCAAAGATCTTGGCCAGCCGGATAACGTGATCCGGGCGGAAAGGCCGTACACCGTTTTCCAGCTTCGATATTTCGCTTTTCGACAGCCCCGCCGACGTGGCCAGAGCCGCCAGGCTCATCCCGCGTGAGGTGCGCATCATGCGCAGATGAACACCGTCATGATGTTGCACTTGTGATGTCTCCCCTGACAGACTTCATAGGAAACATACATCTTCAGTGTCGCGCGGAAAGGTCGTAGGTACCCCCCAAAGGGTTAGGTTGCTTTTTACAGAAATCCTCACTGGTTTTCCGACGCGCTAGAGGATCATGTGGGATCAAATTTATATTACTTTTTAATATCAATATGTTGGCCTGGAAAATCGCCCCATTATAACCCTAATCACTAGGTGCTGGGTGACAGCGACAGGTCCTGTTCCCACCCTCTTATCAGGGGGACCAGCGACGGCAGGTAAAACTTTTGATATAGGGCGAAGAACCTATATCGGTCCGGACTGATCAGCTGGCGGTATACAATGTTGTTGATGTCACTTTCCGTGGCGAAATAGTCGATGCTGGCGGCTGACACAACGGCTTGGACGTGGTTGCGCACCATCAGCAGGCCGATCTGATCAATCCAGCGCGATACGGTCGGCCTGGACAGAGCAAGAGACAGATATTGGCGCAAAAAGCCTGAAAAGGCGCGGCCCGTTTCCGTCGGCGCGATCAACAGCAGGTTCGCCGTCAACAGGCTGCAGACCATTCGTGCAAAGTCATTGCAGTTGAAAACGACGTCCTTGCCCTGCATGCGGTGCAGCAGGTCCCCCACACCGCGTAGCAGCAGACAGTCAATATCGGCAACAAAGACAGGCAGATTGAGCGTGTGGAGAAGATAGTCAGCCTGTTCAAAGCGCACACTTTGGAAATGTGCGACCGGCAGGTTGGGAATCGGCGTCTGCGGATCGGCGATACACCTTGTCGTGACCTGCGACGGATCGAAATCATCACCTGTCAGGATCAGCCGGTCATCATCGATACCGATAATGTCTACTAATTCCCGCATTCGCGCCGCACCGCCAATCACATGCACAATGATCAGCGCGGGCACATCAAGGTTGCGAAGGGCCGACAGCACGAACAGCCGCGCATAGCGCCGGAAATACCCCTCATCGGCGGCGACCAGCAGCACGGTTTGGGCGGAAAGTTCCTTGGCTCTTGCCTGCAACCCGGCGGGTGCCATCGGCAGTCCGCGTGCCGTCATCAACGCGGTCGGCGCCGCTGCTGTGCCGGTCGGTACCGGCCCCAACTCCTCCGCCAATCGTATGCCACGTGACACTGCGTCGAAATGGGCGACCCAGGCATCTTTCTCGGCATTTCCGTCCGGCACATGGCCGGCGGTCAGTTGCAAGGTGATGCCTGTCATTTCATCGACAAGGCGCTGATCCTCCGGCCCGGGGCGACCGGGACAGATCAGCAGATTGAGCAGTTCAAGAATCAGCAACTGCCGGACCTGCGGTTCGACGATGGAGTTTGCCTTGCGCGCCAATGCCATGACAAGACGCCGGAAGGTCGGCCAATCCCGTTCATTTCGGGATTTGGTGGTCAGCAAATGCAGACACAGTTCGTTCTCGGGCCGCAGGGGCAGCAGCAATTGTGCGCATCGGGTTGCTTCCGTCTCACGGTTCAGCAGAACCATGGTCCGGGTCGCCACCTCCAGGAAGGGAGCATGGTCGGGGAGCAGGATGGTTATGGGCACGACATAGCGGGCCAGTTCCTCAAATCCACCCTCGCTGAACAGGGTGGCAATACGCGGCAACACCTGATCCAGCAGGACAGAGACGAAGGGAAGATGGTCGGTGAGCGACCCTGTGAGGTCCCGTACCCGGATGAAATCTTCCAGTGCCTCAACCAGATTGCCCAAGCTCTGATGACAGCGGGCCCGCAGGGCAAGGGGTTCAGCCTGCTCCGGGTTCAGCATCACAAGGTGGTCGGCCATATTGAGCGCATCCGCCGTGCGCCCCTCGGCCAGCAATCGCGCGGCCATGGCTAACAGGCTGGGGGTGTGCGCCCTGACAATGGCCTGACCGTCATGCAGGGCGATTGTATCCTCGCCCTGAATAGCGACGCGATAGCCCTGTGCCATCAACAGTTCTGCTGCGGTTCGGCGGTCTGCCTGGCTCAATCTCTCATGGCGGTAATGGATGATTGCTGGTCGCGCCCGCTTGAAATCGAAGGCGTTCAGGATGTCCAAACCGTAGCCATCGCTGTCGAACCGCAGAATGTCGACCTGTCGCACGCCCTGTTCACGGAACAGCGTATCAAGCCGGACAGCACGCACCATTGTCTGGTCAAGCAGCGAGGCCAGGAGGTCGCGGGCCGTGTCCTCTGCTGTTGCGCCCCCCAGCACAGAGATATCTGCGAGCAGGGCTTCCTTGGTGAAGGAAATGATGGTGGCCAGATGGGGCGGCAGGATGCCCCTGGTAAATGCCTCGGCATTGAAAAACCAAAGTGGGCGCTGACCGTCGATACCGGAGATGCTTGCGTGAACCGCCTTGACACGCGGCTGCGCCTGATTTTGCTGCAACAGCTGCTGATAACGTGCAAGAACCGGTTCGACAATCAGGCCAGATAAACCACGCCCGGCGATGTGGGAATAAAGCGGGTCGTTCACAACCGCCACACAGCCGCCGATCTGCACGAAGAAGGGCGATGACTTCCACAAGGTCAGGCTGGCAATGGCATCGGCAAGCAGATCATGGGTACCCTGGGACGCAACCGCCACGACAGACTCCTTGCCCCTGAATATCGGTCGATGTACGCCCTTGCCCCTGCGGACAGGTTGCGTACCGTCCCGCAGATATAGCCTGCCAAAAGGGGATCTGTCGCCACAAAGCGGAACTGGACAGGCGACAGGCATTGGGGACGCTATGGGTATTCACGCACACTCGCTTGCGCCAAACCGCGCCTTGTGGTGCGCCCGGTCCCGTGCCACCTTCCTTGCAATAACCCAGGGAGGATCACTTGGTCGAGAAGCTGTACCATTTCATCGGCGGCGCCCGTGTTGAGGGCAAGTCTGGACGTTTCGCCCCCATCTTCACCCCCATGACGGGTGAAATCTCTGCCGAGGTGCCGCTGGCCAGCACAGTGGAACTGGCCGAGGCGGTTGCCAATGCCAAGGCCGCTCAGCCCGCCTGGGCTGCGACCAACCCGCAGAAGCGCGCCCGCGTCCTGATGAAGTTCCTGGAACTGCTGAACCGAGATTTCGAAAAGATCGCGCTGAAGCTGGCCCTGGAACATGGCAAAACCATCCCCGACGCGCGCGGCGATATTCAACGCGGCCTGGAAGTGGTGGAGTTCGCCATCGGCATTCCGCACCTGCTGAAGGGCGAGTATACAGAGGGTGCTGGCCCCGGCATCGACATGTATTCGATGCGTCAGCCCCTGGGTGTGGTTGCCGGCATCACGCCGTTCAACTTCCCCGCCATGATCCCGATGTGGAAATTCGCCCCGGCCATCGCCTGCGGCAACGCCTTCATCCTGAAACCGTCGGAACGCGACCCGTCGGTGCCGCTGATGCTGGCGGAGCTGATGTATGAGGCGGGCCTGCCCAAGGGCGTCCTGAATGTCGTCAATGGCGACAAGGAAGTTGTCGATGCCATCCTCGACCATCCCGACATCAAGGCCATCGGCTTTGTCGGCTCCACCCCCATCGGTGAATATATCTACACCCGTGGCACGGCCAATGGTAAGCGCGTGCAGGCCTTTGGCGGCGCCAAGAACCATGCCCTGATTATGCCCGATGCCGACCTGGACATGGTGGCCGATGCCTTGATCGGTGCCGGCTATGGTTCCGCTGGTGAACGCTGCATGGCGATTTCGGTGGCGGTGCCGGTGGGTGAGAAGACGGCGGATGCCCTGGTCGAACGGCTGGCCCCGCGTGTCCGCACCCTGCGCGTCGGTCCCTCCACCGATGAGAAGGCCGATTTCGGTCCCGTCATCACCCGCCAACATATGGAGAAGGTGAAGTCCTACGTCGATATCGGCGTGCAGGAAGGGGCCGAACTGGTGGTCGATGGCCGCGACGTGAACCTGCAGGGCTATGAAGGTGGCTATTATGTCGGCGGCGTCCTGTTCGATTGCGTGACCACCAATATGCGGATCTATAAGGAAGAGATTTTCGGGCCTGTCCTGTCCATCGTCCGCGCGCCGGATTATGAGACGGCCTTGTCGCTGCCGACCGACCATGAATATGGCAATGGTGTCGCCATCTTCACCCGTGACGGCGATACCGCGCGTGACTTCGCTGCCCGTGTTGACGTCGGCATGGTCGGCATCAATGTGCCGCTGCCAGTGCCGCTGGCCTATTACACCTTCGGCGGCTGGAAGCGCTCGGGCTTTGGCGATCTGAACCAGCATGGCCCGGACAGTGTCCGCTTCTACACCAAGACCAAGACGGTGACGTCGCGCTGGCCGTCGGGCATCCGCTCCGGCGCGTCCTTCGTCATCCCGACCATGGGTTGATCAATCTATCCTCATTGCGTTGTCCTCCTTACGTCATCCCGGCGAAAGCCGGGACCCAGGGCCAGCAAGCCCGACCTATCGGCTTCCTTGATCAAGGTAGCTTCTGGGTTTGATCCTGTGGCCCCTGGGTTCCGGCTTTCGCCGGGATGACGTATAAGGGGCCGCTTTCTTGCAACAGGACACCCCCGATGGATTTCGATCTTTCCGAGGATCAACGCGCCATCCAGGATCTGGCACGCGGCTTCGCGGCCGAACATATGGCCCCCTTCGCCGGCGAATGGGATGAACACCATATCTTCCCTGTCGATACGCTGCGCAAGGCCGCCGAACTGGGGTTCGCCGGCATCTATTGTTCGGAAGCATCCGGCGGCACGGGACTGGGCCGGCTGGACGCGTCGATCCTGTTTGAGGAATTGTCGGCGGCCTGTCCCTCCACGGCGGCCTATATCTCCATCCACAATATGGCCGCCTGGATGATCGACACGTTCGGCAATGCCGAACAAAAGTCCCGGTGGCTGCCTGACCTGTTCTCCATGGCGAAATTCGCCAGCTACTGCCTGACCGAGCCTGGCGCCGGGTCCGACGCGGCGTCCTTGCGCACCAAGGCGGAGCGGGATGGCGACCATTATGTCCTGAACGGGTCCAAGGCCTTCATCTCCGGTGGCGGGGCATCCGACATCTATGTCGTGATGGTGCGTACCGGCGGGCCGGGGCCGAAGGGGATTTCCTGTCTGGTCGTGGAAAAGGGCATGCCCGGCCTGTCGTTTGGCAAGCAGGAAAAGAAGATGGGCTGGAACAGCCAGCCCACGGCGCAGGTGATTTTTGAGGATTGCCGTGTCCCCGTCGCCAACCGTCTGGGTGCCGAGGGCGACGGGTTCAAGATCGCCATGAAGGGCCTGGATGGCGGTCGCCTGAATATCGCCTCCTGTTCCCTGGGCGGGGCCCGCGCCTGCCTGAATGCGGCCCGCGACCATATGGAGGTGCGGCAGCAGTTCGGCAAAAAGCTGAACGAGTTCCAGGCCTTGCAGTTCAAGTTCGCCGACATGGCAACGGAGCTGGAGGCCGCCCGCCTGATGGTCCACCGGGGTGCTGCGGCCCTGGATGCCGGCCATCTCGACGCCACGCTTTACTGTGCCATGGCCAAGCGCTTTGCAACCGATGCCGGGTTCGCCGTCGCCAATGATGCGCTGCAACTTCACGGCGGATATGGTTACATCCGGGAATATCCGGTGGAGCGCATCCTGCGTGACCTGCGCGTCCACCAGATCCTGGAAGGCACCAACGAGATCATGCGCGTGATCATCGCCCGCCGCCTGCTGGGTGGGGCATAATGCCAATCTGGCAAAGGCTTGCCCTTTGATAGATTGGGGGCTGGCGACTGCCAGCCCGGCGAACATGCACCGTGATGCTCAAGTCGCCGGATGGCGGCGCCCGGCGTCTGAGAGAACGAATAAACGAGGCGAGTGAAATGACCGAGACCTACGAAAACATCCTGGTGGAGACCAAGGGCGCCGTCGGCATCATCCGGCTGAACCGGCCCAAGGCGCTGAATGCCCTGTCCGACGGTCTGGTGACCGATATGGAAAAGGCCCTGAACGCGTTCGAGGATGATGCCGCCATCAACGTCATCGTCGTCACCGGTTCGGAAAAGGCCTTTGCCGCCGGGGCGGACATCAAGGAGATGATGAATTTCTCCTACATGGATGCCTATCTGAACGATTTCATCACCAAGAAGTGGGGCCGTCTGGCCACCTGCCGCAAGCCGACCATCGCTGCTGTTGCCGGCTATGCCCTGGGTGGCGGGTGCGAGTTGGCCATGATGGCCGATTTCATCATTGCCGCCGACAATGCCAAGTTCGGCCAGCCGGAGATCACCATCGGCACCATCCCCGGTGCCGGCGGGACCCAGCGCCTGACCCGCGCCATCGGCAAGGCCAAGGCCATGGAAATGTGTCTGACGGGCCGCATGATGGACGCGGCGGAGGCGGAACGGTCGGGTCTGGTGGCCCGCGTGGTTCCCGTGGCCGACCTGATGGACGAGGTGATGAAGACGGCGGAAAAGATCGCCTCCCTGTCGCGCCCCGCCGCCATGATGGCGAAGGAAGCCTTGAACCGCAGCTTCGAAGCCACCCTGACCGAGGGCCTGCTGTTCGAACGCCGCGTCTTCCATAGCACCTTCGCCCTGGCCGATCAGAAGGAAGGCATGGCCGCCTTCGCCGAAAAGCGCCCGCCGAACTTCACGGGCAAGTAACGGCTTATCGGGGGCGGGGAGGCCGGAGCTTCCCCGCCCCTTGCTTTTGTAGCGGTTGCAAGGCCACTACATCAGGCTTATCTGTTGCGCCGCAATATAATTGATCTGGGAGGATCACCCGTGAGCAGCTTGAACGACGTCGTCATCGTTGCCGGCACCCGCACCGCCATTGGCGGTTTCGGCGGCAGCCTGAAGGATCATGCGCCCGCCGAGCTGGGTACGCTGGTGATCAAGGAGGCCGTGAGCCGCGCCGGTATCGACGCCGCCGATGTGCAGCATGTCGTGATGGGCCAGGTGATCCCCAGCGGCCCGCAAGATGCCTATCTGGCCCGTGTCGCCGCCGTGAATGCAGGCGTGCCGGTGCAGGCCCCGGCCCTGACCCTGAACCGCCTGTGCGGGTCGGGCGTGCAGGCCATCATCTCCGCCGCCCAGATGATCAAGCTCGGCGAATGCGACGTGGCCGTGGCCGGCGGGGCGGAGAGCATGAGCCGGTCGCCCCATGTCATGCCGTCGGTCCGCTGGGGCCAGCGCATGGGCGATGCCGCCGTGGTGGACGCCATGGTCACCGTCCTGACCGACCCGTTCCACAAGATCCATATGGGTATCACGGCGGAAAATGTGGCCGCCCGGCATGAGATTGACCGCGCCGCCCAGGATGCGTTGGCCCTGGAAAGCCACCACCGTGCCGCCCGCGCCACCGCCGAGGGCCGGTTCAAGTCGCAGATCCTGCCGGTGGAGGTGAAGGTCAAGGGTGGCACCAAGCTGTTCGATACGGACGAGCATTTTCGCGCCGACGCCACCGAGGCCGACTTTGCCAAGCTGAAGCCCGTGTTCAAGAAGGACGGTTCCGTCACAGCCGGCAACGCATCCGGCGTCAATGACGGTGCCGCCGCTGTGGTCCTGATGTCCGCCGCCGAGGCCGCCAAGCGCGGGACCAAGCCGTTGGCCCGCATCATCAGCTGGGGCCATGCCGGTGTGGAGCCGGAGGTGATGGGGCTGGGTCCCGTCCATGCCGTGCCCATCGCGTTGGAACGTGCCGGGCTGACCGTCGCCGATATCGATGTGATCGAAAGCAACGAGGCCTTTGCGGCGCAGGCCTGTGCCGTGTCCAAGGTGCTGGGCTTCCCGGCGGACAAGGTGAACCCCAACGGCTCCGGCGTCTCGCTGGGCCACCCGGTGGGTGCCACCGGCGCCATCATCACCGTGAAGGCGCTGTATGAGCTGGAACGGATCGGCGGGCGTTATGGCCTGATCACCATGTGCATCGGCGGCGGCCAGGGCATCGCCATGGTCATCGAACGGCTGTAACCAGGATCATCCGTCGGTTAAGATCGGCCCACCTCGCTGAATGGCGGGGTGGGCCATTTCATTTCGGTCCCACAATAATCAAGATAAAGGTTGGGTCCATGCATATCCGAAACATTCTGGCGGCGCTGTCATTGCTGATCGCCCTGCCTGCCGCCGCCGCACCGGCGGATGGTTTCCTGGCCGCACTGCAGCCCCTGTGCGGCAAGGCGTTCGAGGGCACGATCACCACGAACGAAGGCGGGGCCGCCAATGACCCGTTCGTGGGCAAGCGGCTGGTCATGCATGTGCGAGCCTGCAAGGCGGGGGAGGTTCGCATTCCCCTGCATGTGGGGGAGGACCGGTCGCGCACCTGGATCGTCACCCGTACCGAAACGGGCCTGCGCCTGAAACATGATCACCGTCATGAGGATGGGACGGAGGATAAGCTGACCCAATATGGCGGCGACACGATTGCCCCCGGCACCGCCGCACGTCAGGACTTCCCCGCCGACGCCTTCTCCAAGACCCTGTTTGCCGATAACAAGCTGCCACCGGGCGCGCAGCAGAATGTCTGGGCATTGGAACAGGGGCAGGGGACCTTCACCTATGAGTTGTCCCGCCCCGGCCGCGTGGTGCGCATGGTCTTCGACCTGACCAAACCCGTGGCCGCCCCGCCTGCACCCTGGGGGCATGAGTGAGGCTTCCAAGGCGTCCCAGGACGCGCTAGGAAGGATCGTTCAACCAAGAAGGAAAGCCCCATGGCCCAGGTCACCGTCATCGGTTCCATTAATTACGACATCCTGTCCACCATGGAACGCGCGCCCAAGGCGGGGGAGACGGTGAATGGCCAGACGGTGCAGTTGATGCCGGGCGGCAAGGGCCTGAACCAGGCGGTCGCCGCCCGGCAGCAGGGTGTGCCCGTGTCCTTCGTGGGCAAGGTCGGACAGGACATGTTCGGCGACCGCATCCTGTCCTTCTTCGCTGAAAAGGGCATTGACGCCACCCATGTGGGGCGGTCGGCGGATGAAGCGACGGGATCGGCCCTGATCCTGGTGGATGCGACGGCGGAAAACCGCATCGTTGTCATTCCCGCCGCCAACCGGCAGATCGTGCCCGCCGATGCCGATGGCCTGTCCATTTCGCCCGGCGACATCCTGGTCAGCCAGTTTGAGGTGCCGCGCGCCACCATCGCCGCCCTGTTCGCCAAGGGCCGGGCCGCCGGTGCCCGTACCCTGCTGAACGCCGCACCGGCCTTGGATGACGCGCCCGACAGCCTGTGGACCGACACCGACATCCTTGTGGTGAATGAGACGGAGCTGGGCCATTTCGCGGGCGTGGAACTGTCGGGCGACGCCGCGGTGGCCGATATCGCCGCCCCGGCCCGCGGGCTGCTGCGCCGCCCGGAGCAGGTGATCATCGCAACGCTGGGCGTGCGCGGGGCCCTGGCCGTCACCATGGATAGCGAAACCCTGGTACCGGGGCGCAAGGTGGTGGCCGTGGACACGACGGGGGCGGGTGATTGTTTTGTGGGCAGCCTGTCGGCCCGGCTGGCGGCGGGGGATGATCTGGCCACCGCCATGCGCTATGCCAATGTCGCGGCCTCCATCGCCTGCACGCGCATCGGCACCGGTACCGCTATGCCCGTCGCGGAAGAGGTACGGGCCGCCCTGTGACGCGAAATCACTTGGGAAACCCGGCCTTGCTTGGCTAATCTAGGAACCTTGATCCATCCGGGAGGGCCGGGCCATGAGCGACACCTATGTCACGCTCAAGATCCGTGAGGCATTGAAGGCCGCACAGGGCAGCCGCAGCCAGGCGCAGCGTGTGCTGATCGCCTGGGCGCTGGATGACGAACAATTGCTGCGCGGCCTGTGCAAGCCGTTCCTGAAGGCGATTGCCGGCAGCGCCGTTGACCGTGTGGCCCGTGGGGGTTCCATCACCACGGCGGCCCCGGCCCCCGGCCAGGGCGTGGTGCGCGCGGCGCGTCCGTCCACCGGGCCGAAGAAACTGTCGCCGCAGATGATGGATGCCATCATCGCCCGCATGGGCACGGGCGGCGGTGGGGCGGCACCCGCACCCGACGATGGACAAGAACAGGCCGACAATCTGAAGGCCCTGGCCGCTGCCTTTACCCAGCGCAAGAAGCCGTGATGCGGCGTCCGGCGGCTTTGTTGATGCTGTGCCTGCTCTCCGCCCTGCCGGCCCGCGCGCAGCAGGCCGAGGCGCGGGAGGCGGCACAGTCCGCCAATTGCAAGCCGACCAAACTGGAAGTCATGAAGCAGGTCACGGGCCGCATCGCGGAGACGATCTATAAGGTCAGTTGTGCGGCACCGAAGGACAGTTTCGTCCTGATCCAGTGCCGCGACCGCACCTGCGCGGTGATGCGCTGACCCGCACCCGAATCAGCCGGTGAAATAACGGCGCGTTTCGTCACCGACTGGGAAAAGCCGTACCGCCTGTTCCAGCATTTCGGCCTCCAGGGCGCCCACTGCCGGTAATCCATCGCCGCCGATCAGCATCGGGGCGCGGAACCATTCAACCCCGTCCACCAGCCCCGTCTTCAGGAATGAGGTGGCCACAGCAGGCCCACCCTCCACCAGCAGCCGTGTGATACCCTGGCCGGCCAGGGCGGTCAGGGCGGCGGCAATGGACAGGCGGCCCGTTTCATCGCGATCAACCCGCAGGATGCGAACACCAAGCGCCTCCAGGTCCGCAGCACGGGACCCGTCTGCGTCCGCCAGCGTCACCACCCAGGTAGGCGCCACGCTGGCGGCCCCCTGCACCAGCTTTGCGCTGGGCGGCAGGCGCAGATGACTATCCAGCACGATGCGCACGGGGCTGCACCCCTCCAACCCCGGAAGCCGGCAGGTCAGTTCGGGATCATCGGCCAGCGCCGTGCCGATTCCGACCAGGATGGCATCATGATTGGCGCGCAGCAGGTGGCCGCGTGCGCGGCTGTCGGGGCCGGTGATCCATTGGCTATGTCCGGTCGAGGTGGCGACACGGGCGTCCAGGCTGGTGGCCAGTTTCAGGGTGACGCCGGGGCGGCCCTTCAGGATGCGGCTGATGAAGCCGGCATTGACCGCCTGCGCCTCTTCCGCACACAACCCGACATCGACCTGAATCCCCGCTTCGCGCAGACGGCGGATACCGCCACCTGAGACGCGGGGGTCCGGGTCCTCGCATGCCACCACGATACGGGTGATGCCGGCCTCGATCAGCGCCTCTGAACAGGGCGGGGTCTTGCCATGGTGGTTGCAGGGCTCCAGGCTGACATAGACGGTGGCGCCGCGTGCCGCATCACCGGCCTGGACCAGGGCCTGCGGTTCCCCATGCGGGCGACCGCCGGGGGCGGTGACCCCCCGGCCCACAACCTGTCCATCCTTCACCACGATGCAGCCGACCGACGGATTGGGCCAGACACGGCCCAGATTGCGCCGGGCCAGGGCCAGGGCGGCGCGCATATGCGCCGCGTCATCCGTGCTGAAGGATGGGGCCGCGCCGATCACGCCATCCCCGCTCAATCGTTGTCTTCGGGCCGCAGCTTTTCAACGAAATCGTTGAAATCCGCCGCCTCGCGGAAATCGCGATAGACGGACGCGTAGCGGATATAGGCAACCTTGTCGATGCCGGCCAGCTGGTTCATCACCATCTCACCGATCTGGGTGGAGGGGATTTCAGTCTCCCCGCTGCTTTCAAGCTGCCGCACGATGGAATTGACCACACGGTCGATCCGGTCAGCATCCACGGGCCGCTTGCGCAGCGAAATGCGCATGGAACGCAACAGCTTCTCCCGGTCGAAGGGTTCCTTCTGACCGGACGATTTCACGACATAAAGCTCACGCAGCTGCACCCGTTCGAAGGTGGTGAAGCGGGCGCCGCAGGCCGGGCAGAAACGGCGGCGGCGGATGGCGGACCCATCATCGGTGGGACGGCTGTCCTTCACCTGGGTATCGTCATTCCCGCAGAACGGGCAGCGCATATGAGCCCTCCATGATTATTATGGTTGCCGATACGAAAACCCCGGTTCCGGCATGGGGCCGAAACCGGGGTTTGTCAATCACAGCGTCTGGTAGATGGGGAAGCGGCGGCACAGTTCCTGTACCCGCGCGCGCACCCGGCCTTCCGCCGCTGCATTGTCACCATTGCTGACCGCGAGCGCGTCCAGCACCTCCACGATCATGTCGCCGACCTGGGCGAATTCGGCGGTGCCGAAGCCGCGCGTGGTGGCCGCCGGGGTGCCCAGACGCACACCGGAGGTCACGAACGGCTTTTCCGGGTCGAACGGCACGCCATTCTTGTTGCAGGTCATGCCGGCATTTTCCAGCGCATGCTCGGCGGCCTTGCCCGTCAGCTTCTTCGGACGCAGGTCAACCAGCACGATATGGCTGTCGGTGCCGCCAGACACGATGTCCAGGCCGCCGGCGATCAGACGCTCGGCCAGAACCTTGGCATTGGCAACGACATTGGCGGCATAGGTCTTGAATTCAGGACGCAGCGCCTCACCGAAGGCCACGGCCTTGCCGGCGATGACATGCATCAGCGGGCCGCCCTGCAGGCCCGGGAACACGGCGGAATTGAACTTCTTGCCCAGGTCCAGGTCGTCGGACAGGATCATGCCGCCACGCGGACCGCGCAGGGTCTTGTGCGTGGTGGTGGTCACGACATGGGCGTGCGGCAGGGGCGAGGGGTAGACGCCAGCGGCGACCAGACCCGCATAATGGGCCATGTCCACCATCAGATAGGCGCCGATCTCGTCCGCGATCTTGCGGAAGCGGGCAAAGTCGATCTGGCGCGGATAGGCGGAACCACCGGCGATGATCAGCTTGGGCTTATGCTCACGCGCCTTCGCCTCGACATCGTCATAATCGATCAGGTTGGTATCGCGGGTCACGCCATAGGACACGACCTTGAACCACTTGCCCGACTGGTTGGCAGGGGCGCCATGGGTCAGGTGACCGCCGGCGGCCAGATCCATGCCCATGAAGGTGTCGCCGGGCTGCAAGAGCGCCATGAACACGGCCTGGTTGGCCTGCGCGCCGGAATGCGGCTGAACGTTCGCATACTCACAGCCGAACAGCTTCTTCGCGCGCTCAATAGCCAGCGTTTCGGCGATGTCGACATATTCGCAGCCGCCATAATAGCGCTTGCCCGAGTAACCCTCGGCATACTTGTTGGTCAGAACCGAACCCTGGGCCTCCAGCACGGCGGTGGAGACGATGTTTTCCGAGGCGATCAGTTCGATCTGATCCTGCTGGCGGCCCAGTTCCTGACGCAGCGAGGCGTACAGTTCGGGATCGGCGTCGGACAGCTTGTCGGTGAAGAAACCCTGGATGCTCATGTTCGTCTGGTCCTCTGGTACCGGTCGGGCGTTTTAGCCCAACATCGCGACACGGCGGGCATGACGGCCGCCTTCGAATTCCGTGGTGAAGAAGGTGGCAACACAGTCCTTCGCCACCTCCACGCCGATGGTGCGCGCGCCCAGGCACAGCACGTTGGCATCATTATGCAGGCGGGTCAGCCGGGCCTCCGTCGGCGTATGGCACAGGGCGGCACGCACATGACGGTGTCGGTTGGCGGCAATGGAAATGCCGATACCGGTGCCGCAGATCAGCACGCCAGCATTGGCCCGCCCATCGGCCAGGGCCGCAGCGACAGCATCCGCAAAGCTGGGATAATCTACCGACTCCGGCCCGTTGGTGCCAAGGTCGAGGACCGTGTGACCGGCGGCGCGCAGTTGTTCGGCCAGGACGGCCTTCAGTTCCGGGCTGGCATGATCGCCGGCAATCGCGATGGTCTGGATACCCATAATCCACCCTCTCCGGGCAAGGAGGCCCGGCACCCCTGGAAACAGAGAAGCAACCCCATCACTAGGGGGTCGCCGACGGGCAGGACCCTAGCAGAAGTGTCGCCGCCACACCAGTTCCCGCCCTGGCCCATGAAAGCAGCCCGGCCTTGCCCCCGGCGCGCGCCTGGAGTGACCGTTGCAAGTCTGAAAGTAATGACACAATAGAAATAATTGAAACAGAGCGCTGGCAAATCTTATAGGGGCAACTTACCCTGTGGTTCTCAAGCGCTATCACCATAAATGAAGATAATTTGATAAATCTTGAAAATTGCTGAGAAATCCATTGTTCATCTGGATCGTCCAATCAGACTAATATCCATTGGCCGTGGTGGATCTACAAAAAGCGAAATCAGTGACTTATGATATTTCGTCAACCATAGACTGATATGATAATGGCAATCCAAGTAAAAAACTTCCCCGTTTTCAACGGTTCCGTGTTGACATGCGAACGCACCCATGCGAAGCGTCCGTTCATAGTTGATTAACCGTTCAGGAATGTTGGGTGCGATGGAACAGCAAGGGAATGAGGTGTTGACGGGGGATCTGCTGCGTATGACGGCGGAGATCGTATCCGCCTATGTCGGCCAGAATGCACTGCCGACGCAGCAATTGCCGGAGGTCATCAACTCCGTCTATGTAACCTTGACGGGGCTGCAGGGCGCTCCTGCTGAAGTGCCGCAGGAACCGATGCGTCCTGCCGTGCCGATCAAGAAGTCGGTGACGCCGGAATACATTGTCTGTCTGGAGGATGGGAAGAAACTGAAGATGCTGAAGCGGCATCTGCGTTCCACCTACGACATGACTCCGGAAGAATACCGTGCCAAGTGGGGCCTGCCGCCTGATTACCCCATGGTGGCGCCCAATTATGCGGCACAGCGGTCTGAATTCGCCAAAAAGATCGGTCTGGGCCGGGGCGATACGCGCAGCGCTTCCCGCCGCCGGGCCTGACCTGCCTGGGTTTCCATAAGAAAAGGCCGCGCGGGACACTGCCCGCGCGGCCTTTTTGGTTTCAGGACTGGCCCTTGCGCAGCACGTAATTCAATTTGGCCAGGGCGTTGCGCGCCAGAACGGTCTTACCGGCACTGGCGGGCCCCTGAATGATGATCTCGGTATTGGTGGCCGGGTCGATGGCGCTGACCCGCACGATGTTGCCGACCGGATGGAATTCGATCAGCACATCCTTTTCATTCAAAGGCGGCCGTGGCATGGCGGCGCCCCGCAGTCAGAGCGGCCCCGACGACGCATAGGCGCCGTAGGACAGAGACGAGGTCCAGAACCGCTCCAGCGTGCGCATCGTCTCGTTTGCGCGCGTCAGCTCCTCTGCCGACAGACCGGACTTGTCCAGCGCATCCACCTGACGGGAGAACAGTTCCGAAATCCGGTCGCGCAGCTTCAGCCCCTTGTCGGACAAGCGGACACGGACGGAGCGACGGTCATGCGTGGAACGTTCCTGCGTCAGGTAACCGTTCTCATGCATCTTCTTGACGTTGTAAGAAACGTTGGAGCCAAGATAATAGCCCCGTGCCGTCAATTCACCGACGGTCAGCTCATCATCGCCGATATTATACAGGATCAGACTTTGGACATTGTTGATGTCCTGCATGCCAAGACGGTCCAGCTCGATCTTCAGCACTTCCAGGAAATGGCGATGCAGCCGCTCGATAAGCAGGATGCTGTCATAATAGGGTTGCCGCAATGCCATCTCCATTGGTCCCATGCGCCCGCGTGCGTGAAACTTCACCGGCAATAATGACCGCCTTTTATCACGAACCGGGCCTGTGACTAGTCAAAAACCATACTCCGTTCGGGGAGGCGGCGCGTAAAATAACCGAATTCCGTAACAATGTGCCAGAAAACCCATCGCACGGCGTGTATGTCACGCGCCGCGCTTCGCGCCCAGCTTGGCGCGGGCCATGTTCAAGGACACGGCAAGGGCCTGTCCGATCTGGCCGCCATCACCCTTGATATCGTCACGCACCAGAACATGCATGGCGTCGATATGCAGGCCGACAACGGCCAACTGCGCCACGCTTGGGTTGGGGATGGGCACCAGGAAATGGTTCAGTGAGTTGGCGAAATCGGACAGAAGATCATATCCGAAGGTCTTGCCCAACGTCATGATGCCGTCGCTGATCTTGATCACCCGCTTCAGATGGGAGGGGCGGTTATCAACGTCGGTCATGGCGCGGCGATAAGCGTCCTGCAATTCCGTGAGATCGACGCGTGTCTGGGCGATATGGGCATCGGACATACGGGCGACATGTGTGCTGGCGCGTGCAAGGGCGGCCGGGTCGATCATGCCCGGCTTTCCATCGGCAGAGCCGCCCACCTTCTCGCGCAGCTTGTTCGGCCGCTTGATGATCTCGACCGCCGGCACACGTGCGTCGGGCTTCAGATTGTCATTCATGCGCTTGCCCGCTGGGCCTCGGCTTCCGCCGGAACCTCAGCCCCTCCATCAACATTCTCAGCGGGATTCTCCACAGAACCACCCTGGCTGTCGATAACCATGTGAGCGCCTTCGTCAACAACCCGCACATCTTCGGGGCTCATCAGGCGGCGGTCGGCACCATCATGGGGCAAAGTCTGACGTCGGCGGTCGGGTCCGAAATAATTCGGCGCGCGTACAAAGGATCGCGGCTTGTCGATGATGGCCAGAAGACGGCTGGCGACATTGATGACCGACATGGGCTTGGCCAGATATTCCGTCACCCCGCTGTCGCGGGCCAGGCGCACTGCCGCCTCATCGGCCTCACCACTCATCATCACGACGGGCAGGAAACGGATCTTGTCGCTTTCATGTTCGCGCACCCATTTCAGCAAACCGATCCCATCCATCGGCTCCATCAGGTGGTCAGCGAAAATAATGTCCACATCGCGGCCCGCGGTACTGTCCATCTGGGCGGAAACGTCGAGGATGGCCATTGCCTCCTCCCCATTATCCGCCTGCAAAACCTTGCCGATCCCTAACGCCTTGAAAATGGTCACCATGATGGAACGCACAAAGCGGTTATCGTCCGCGATCAGCACGGACAGACCGTCGAACCGATAATATTTGCCGCTGGAAGGTGGTTTCGACATCAGGTCAGACGTTCCGCGCAAGACCGCCCCGTGTGGGGCGTGCCGTTACAGCTATCGTCATCCCGACGGCGAATGCAAGCACAGAGAGTATCACCGAAAGCATAAGTTCAGCCTTTGCCAGAGTGCCGGCATTTAAATTGGTTGATATTTATATAGGGTTAACATGATCATCCATGCGTTGGTAACCATGCTACCCTGTGCGGGAAGGTCAGTTTCCAGTAAAATTGATCGGCGTAAACAAAACATTAAACAAGCAATGAATACGTTTGCGGAAGGCCAGCATGAACGGCACTGTCGCGATAGTTGAAAGTCAGCGCTGGACGCAAAGCGCCAATGCTTGGGATCATTGGGCTGATGGCATGGCCAACCCCGCCGACCGGATTAACCAGCCGCTTCTCGACCTTGCCGGTGCCCCGCCGGGCTCACGGGTATTGGATATCGCCGCCGGTGTGGGGGAACCATCCCTGACCCAGGCTCACCGGATCGGTGCCGATGGTCTTGTCGTGGCCTGCGATCTGGTTCCGGCAATGCTGTCGGGACTCGGGCGGCGCGCCAGGGGCCATCCGTATCCGCCGCATCCTGTGACCGCCGACATGACCATCCTGCCCTTTGCCGATGGCGGATTCGACCGGGTTCTGTGCCGGTTCGGTCTGATGTTCGTGCCTGAACATGAAGCTGCCCTGGCGGAGATGCGCCGGGTCCTGCGCCCCAACGGGGTTGCCGCCTTGGCGGTCTGGGGACCACGGGCCGGGAACAGTCTGTTCGACCGTCTGGGACGCCTGCTCTCCCGCGAATATGGGGAGAGGGTGGATGCCTTGCTTTCCCCGCTTTTCCGCTTCGCCGATCCGGGAAACCTGCTGCGGCAGGCTGAAGCCGCCGGTTTCCGCCATGTCCGGGCGGAGACATTAATGCTGAACAATCCGGCCAGGGCAGACCATCCCTTCTGGCTGCCGACATTGGAGATGGCATTCAGCCCCCTTGTCGCCGCCATGCCCCCTGATCAGCGCGCCGCCCTGCATGCCCGTATCGCCGCTGATTTCGCTACAGCGACGGATGAGCAGGGGCGGTTCCACGTTCATATGGCGGTTAACCTAATCCGGCTGCAAACATGATTAACGGAATGTTATATATCAATCCGATGCATCGCTTGACTATGAACAGGCAAGCTCTATCGTGCCGGCACTGTCAGACAGGTGTGTGATGATTGATGTAAAGACCTTGTGCCTCGGTGTGTTGAGCCGTGGCGATGCTTCCGGCTATGAAATTCGCAAGGAATTCGAGGAAGGCCCGCTGAGCCATTTCAGTGATGCGGGCTTCGGATCCATTTATCCGGCGCTGAAGCGACTGCTGGATGATGGCCAGATCGTGATGCTGCCGCATAATGGTGATGGCCGGCCCGACAAGAAACTGTACCGCATCACGCCCGCAGGGCGGCATGCGCTTTACCAGGCACTGATCAAGACGCCGTCTGCGGACAAGCTGCGGTCCGACCTGATGTTTATCCTCAGCTTCGGCCACCTGCTGCCGCCGCGTCATCTGGACCGGATCATTGGTGACCGGATCAGCGATTACCGTCAGATGATCGCGACCCTGGAAGTGGAGGGCAGCACCGCCCATCGCACGCCCGGCGAACGATTCGTGGAGGGAATGGGTCTGGCGATCTATCGCGCCGTTGCCGGATACCTGGAGGAACACCGCCATGAGCTGGTGGCGGCCGCGTTGATGGAAAGCCAGGTCGCCTGAGCATATTCCTTGTTACGCCCCTTCCGCCGCAGATGCGGAAAGGGGCGACGGCGGCGCGCACATACGGCCACCGGCCTGCGTCAGCATCGCATTAGCCCCATCCCGCCATGCGCCACGCGCATCTATCGCCCCCTCGCACAAATGCGCGGTAAGCCCTAGGTTATGCCCCATGTTTACCGGAATCATCACCGATGTCGGCCGCGTCGTGGAGATCGAGCGCCGTGGCGACCTGAGACTGACCATCCAAACGCGGTTCGACCTGAACAGCGTTGCCATGGGTGCGTCCATTGCTTCCAACGGGGTCTGCCTGACCGTCGTGGAGAAGCTGGCCGACGCCTATAAGGTGGATGTGTCTGCCGAAACCATCGCCAAAACCACGGTCGGCGACTGGGGGATTGGCACGCCCCTCAACCTGGAACGCTCCTTGAAACTGGGGGATGAGCTGGGCGGGCATCTGGTCTATGGCCATGTCGATGGTGTGGGGGAGGTGGTGTCCGTCACCCAAGATGGTGACAGTCACCGCTGGCGCTTCCGCGTACCGCAGAGCCTGAAGCGCTTCATCGCGGCCAAGGGATCTGTCGCACTGAACGGCGTGTCACTGACCGTCAATGAGGTCGATGACGATGTCTTCGGCGTCAATATCATCCCGCATACGGCGGAACAGACGACCTTCGGCCTGATCGGGCCGGGGGCGAAGATCAATCTGGAAGTGGACATGCTGGCGCGCTACGTCGCCCGGCTGGTGGGGAAGGACGTTTAATCCATGTCGGCCATCGAAACCCGTCTGACCGAGGACGACCGTCCCGTGCTGTCCAGCACCGAGGAACTGATCGAAGAGGCCCGCCAGGGCCGCATGTTCATCCTGGTCGATGATGAGGACCGGGAGAATGAGGGCGATCTGGTCATCCCCGCCTCCGCCGCCACGCCGGAAGCCATCAATTTCATGGCGCGCTTCGGGCGCGGCCTGATCTGTCTGGCCATTGACAGCCCGATGAATGAACGTCTGCGCCTGCCCCTGATGGCGCAGCAGAATGGCACCCGGCACCAGACGGCCTTTACCGTGTCGATCGAGGCGCGGACCGGCGTGACCACGGGCATTTCCGCTGCCGACCGTGCCCGCACCATCCAGGTCGCCATTGATGAGAATGTCGACAGCCGCGATATCGTGACCCCCGGTCACGTCTTTCCGCTGCTGGCGCGTGACGGCGGCACCCTGGTCCGTGCTGGCCATACCGAGGCGTCGGTGGACCTGTCGCGTCTGGCCGGTCTGCCCGCCGCCGGCGTGATCTGCGAGATCATGAATGATGACGGCACCATGGCCCGTATGCCGGATCTGGTGAAGTTCGCGCAGCTGCACGGGCTGAAGATCGGCACCATCGCTGACCTGATCGCCTATCGCCGCCGCACCGAAACCATTGTCGAACGCTCCTACCGCACTGTTCTGGACAGCCATCATGGCGGTCGGTTCGAAATGATCGTCTATCGCAACCGTATTTCGGGTGCGGAGCATATCGCGCTGGTCAAGGGCGACATCCATGATGATGTGCCGGTGCCGGTGCGCATGCATTCGCTGAACATCGTCAAGGACCTGCTGGCCGACAGCCGCCATGGCCCGGTGGGCAGCTTGGAAGCCGCCATGAAGGCCGTGGGTGATGAAGGGCGCGGCGTCATCGTCCTGATGCGCGATGCCCAGCCCTTCTCGCTGGCCGACCGGCTGCGCGCCATTGATGATGGCAATGACGACCTGAACGGGGAGCTGCGCGATTACGGTATCGGCGCCCAGATCCTGAACGACCTGGGCGTGAAGAAGATGGTGCTGTTGAGCAATACCAAAAAGACGGTGGTGGGCCTCGAAGGCTATGGCTTGACCATTGTCGGTCAAAGGGCCATACCCACCCCCTTCTGATCTTTCAACATGACGGACTGGATGGCCCCCATGGCTGACGCGCCCCATATCATGATCGTTGAGGCCCGTTTTTACGACGACCTCGCGGACGAACTGGTGAAGGGCGCCGTGGCAGCCCTGGATGCCGTGGGCGCGACCTATGAGATTTTCCAGGTGCCCGGTGCCCTGGAAATCCCCGCCGCCATCCAGTTCTCTGTCCGCTCCATGGATTTCTATTCCGGTCGCCGCCGTTTTGACGGTTACGTGGCGCTGGGCTGCGTGATCCGGGGCGAGACGACGCATTACGACTATGTCTGCCAGGAAAGCGCCCATGGCCTGGCTCAGCTGTCGCTGAACCATACGCTGGCCATCGGCAACGGCATTCTCACCACCGAGAATTATGAGCAGGCCTGGGCCCGCGCCGCCGTCAATCAGAAGAACAAGGGCGGTTTCGCCGCCAATGCCTGCCTTCAGATGATCGAGCTGAAGAAGCAGTTCCGTCTCTATTCACGCTGAGTTTCCAGGTTTAAATATGCCCCCGCGCAAGAAGATCACCCCGCCGGCCGCCACTGAACCGGCCCCCAAGATCAAGCCCACCGGGTCTGCCAAAGCCCGCCGCTCGGCTGCCCGTCTGGCCGCCGTCCAGGGCCTGTACCAGATTGATCTGGCCGGGGCGTCCAGCGACACGGTGATCCATGAATTTGCGCGTCACCGCATCGGCCAGGAACAGGATGGCGAGGAGTTTGTGACCGCCGACCCCACCCTGTTCGCCGATATCGTGCGCGGGGTACAGGGTCGTCTGGCCGAGGTGGATCAGCATCTGGGCGGGTTGCTGGACCGGCAATGGTCGCTGGAGCGGATGGAACTGTTGCTGCGCGCCATCCTGCGGGCCGGGTCCTGGGAACTGCTGGCCAATATAGCGGTCGCCCCGCACATCATCATCAATGACTATATCGACGTGGCCCATGCCTTTTTCGCGGGTCGCGAGCCGGGCATGGTCAATGGCGTTCTGGACAAGCTGGCCCGTACGCTGCGCGCCGCCGAAATGAACGCCAAGCCGGCGGGCAAGGGCGACGCGTCGTGACCAGTCAGGGCGGCGCCGTCAGCTTGGGCGAATTTGGCCGGATCGAACGTTTCTTCCGGCCCCTGGCCGTGGGCGTGCCCGGCGCCTTCGACCTGACCGACGATGCCGCCGTCCTGGACGTGCCGCATGATCAGCAGTTGGTGGTCACCACCGACGCCATGGTCAGCGGCGTGCATTTCCTGCCGGGCGACAATCCCGCCGACCTGGCCTGGAAAATCCTGGCTGTCAACATGTCGGATCTGGCGGCCAAGGGTGCCGAACCGCTGGCCTATTCCCTGGTCACCAACCTGCCGAAAAGTATTGGCGATGATTGGGTGGAAGCCTTCGCCAAGGGGTTGGGGGAGGCGCAGCGCGCTTTCAAGGTCAATCTGCTGGGCGGCGATACCGTCTCCACCTCTGGTCCCTTGTCCCTGACCATCACGGCTCTGGGTCTGGTGCCGCGCAACCGCATGATCCGGCGCAAGGGGGCGAAGTTGGGCGACGCCCTGTTCGTCACCGGTTCCATCGGCGATGCGGCCTTGGGCTTGAAGCTGGCGCAGGGTGCGCTGACGCAGCCGGTACCGGAGGCTGACCGCGCCTATCTCCTGTCCCGCCTGCGCCGCCCGGCCCCGCGTCTGGACCTTGTCGCCTCGCTGCGCGTATTCGGCACGGCGGCCCTGGATATTTCCGACGGGCTGGTTGCCGACCTGCGGCACATGGCGCTGACCAGCAAGGTGCGGTTGTCACTGGATGTGCAGTCCGTGCCGCTGTCCGGACCGGCCCTGCGCCTGCTGGTCGGCATGCCCACCCTGCGTCGCACCATCCTGACCGGTGGCGATGATTACGAGGTGGCCTTCACCGCCCCTGCTGATAAGGCCGAAGACATCGCCGCCGCCGGTCAGAATGCCGGCATCGCCGTCACCCGTATCGGCAAGGTAGTGGACGGCGAACCGGGTCTCGACATCCTGGGCCTGGACGGGGCCGAAACGGATCTCGGCCCCGGCGGCTGGCGTCATTTCTGAGACGGCTGGTATTGCCGTAGGTCAGGTCGAGGCATAAGCCTCGCCCTGACAGAACGGGCTTTTAATCCATACCTGTCAGGGCTCGCCTTCGGCTCGACCTGACCTACGGCCTGAACACCATTACCGCGCCGCCGGCTCCCGCCAGGGTCAGGGATAGCGCATCGCCGGTCTTTACTGTGCGGGTGCTGCGGGCGATTGCGGCGACGGCGGTTCCATCCTGGATGATGTCCGCCCGATAGCTGCCTTTCCCCAGGAAGCTCAGCGGCAGGTCAACCGTCCGCCCCTGCTCGTTATTGATGATGCCCACGTACCAGACATCCCCCTTGCGCCGGGCCAGGGCGATATACTGCCCCACCTCACCCGCCACAAACCGCACCTCGTCCCACACGGTCGGAACCGAGCGGATGAAGTCCAGCCCGTCTTGCCCCTTATAGGCGTCGGGGCTGTCGGACACGCAGGCAAACGGGCTGTCATAGACCACATACAGCGCCAACCCATGCGCCCGCGTCGTCTGCACCATCGGCAGCTTGAAGCGCGGATCAAACGTCGCCGGCGTAGCATGGCGGAAACCGCCGGGCGTGTAATCCATGGGACCCAGCAGCAGGCGCGTATAGGCCAGCATGACATTATGGGTGGGCGTGATGCGGCTGGACCATTTGTTATATTCCGCCCCCAGTACCCCTTCCTGCGTCAGGTAATGCGGATATGTCCGGATCAGGCCCGTGGGGTGATAGGCGCCGTGCAGGTCCACCATCAGCTTGTTCCTGGCCGCGACGGTCAACAGGCGGTGGTAGAAATCCACCATCCATTGGTCGTCACGGTCCATGAAATCGACCTTGATGCCCTTGATGCCCATCTTGGCATAGTGGGCCAGCACCGCCTCCATCCTGGGTTCCAGCATTTCCCAATGCATCCACAGCCACAGGCCCACCCCCTTCTTGCGGCCATGCTCGATCATGGCGGGCAGGTTCAGGCCTGGGGTGACTTTCATCAGGTCGGCGCCGGGCCGCACACTGCCCTCACCGCCGGAATTCAGGTACCAGCCATCATCGACCAGCATGTATTCAAGGCCTTGGGCCGCCGCCTGATCGATGAAGGCGGCGACGGTGGCGTCATTGGCCTGGACCTCATTCTGCGCACCCGGCGCGCGCCAGCCATTCCACCAGTCCCAGGATGCCTTGCCCGGCTTGATCCAGCTTGTGTCCTTGAACGCCGGGTCGGGGTTAAGCGTCGTCATCAGGTTCGATTCGTTCAGCGCGCCGGGATGCCGCGCCAGCATGATGATGCGCCAGGGGCTGAGGGCGCCATCCGCCGGGATGGGTCGCCGCACCGCGATCTTCGGTTCGTCCGGGCGGGGCGACAGCACGCTTTCCACGCCCAGGCTGCCATCGCCGGGCCGGGTCAGGTATAGGCCGGCATAGTCCTTCAGGTCCGCTTCCGCGATGGCAAAGGCCGGGCCATTGTCCGCTGTCTGGCAGACCAGCGGGGCGTCATACAGGTGGCTGGGCCGGATACGACCGGCAGGAATGGGGTCAAACTCCCCCTCATGTGAGGTGCGGAAATGCCCCAGGTTGAGACCCCAGCAGTTGAAGTCGCCGGCAAAGCTGAATCGGGTGCGTTCCTGCCGCAGCGCCATTTCCGTCAGGCCCGCCTGCTGAGGCAGACGGTAGCGCAGGGCCACCCCGTCATCATAGGCGCGGATGATCACATCCAGCTTGCGCCCTAGCGCGTCCTTTTCCGTCAGACTGACCGTCACCTCGTTGAAATGGTCGCGCGCCGTGGAGACCTTGCCGGCCACAAGGCGATAGGTGCTGTCGCTGGTCCGTGTCGCGGTCCCGGTAACCGTCAGCCCACCGACCAGCGGCTTGCGCTGCCCGTCCAGATCCAGCCCCAGGATGGAGGGCGACAGCACCGCCACATCGCCATAGCGCACGGCATAGGTGAGCCGCTCCGCGCTGTCCTGATCGATGCGGACCGCCACCGTGCCATCGGGTGAGGTCAGGTCGATAGGGGCCGCCGCCACCGGGGCCGTGGTCAGCAGCAGGGATAAAACGCTGGTCAGAAGCTTGTTCATCCTATCCTTCCTATTCTTATCCGCTGTTTGATTGGCCGCTGAAATCCGACATTGCCTCCCCGGCGAAGGCCGGGGCCCAGGGGGAACAGGCACAAACCGTTCCGATGCCCCGGTTGACGCGACATATAGGTTGGGCGCTTGGCCCCTGGGCACCGGCCTTCGCCGGGGAGGCCGGAAAGAACCGCGCGCGCCTCACACCAGTCCCCGCCCGTTCAGGCGCAGGGCCAGCATGGGGGTCGTATTGGGCCGGTCGGGCAAGGTGATCTCCAGCCCGGCTGCCGTCTGCCGGAAGGGCAGGGGCGTGCCCTCTCGGCCCAGCAGTTCCGCGCGTTCCACCACACCCTGGCCGTCCCCGGCCAAGCTGCCCACGATCAGGCATCCATCGGCGGGCCAGGCCATGGCCAGCACATACAGCGCGTCCGCCTTGGTGGTGAAGCGCAGGTCGGCGGCGGTGAAAGGCTCCTGTTTGGCTTCGTCCTTGGCGAACCGCGTCGGCCCCTCACCAAACCGGCGCCAGGGCCTTGTACCGAAAATCGCCTCGCCGTTGCTGGCGGTCCAGGCGGCCAACCCATCCAGGAAGCGGATTTCAAGATCGTCCAGGCTGCCATCGCCGCGAAGGGGCACCGACAGCAGCAGGTTGCCATTCTTGGAGACGATGTCCGTCAGGCTTTGCACCACCTGGGTGACGGATTTATAGCCGCCGCGTTCGTAAAGCCTCCGGTCGTAATGCCATTGCCCGATGCAGGTGCAGGTCTGCCAGGGATCGGCGCGGATTTCATCGACGAAGCTGCGCTCGTGATCTTCAACAATGGCCTTGCGCTGCCGTTCCTCGGCCAGGCGCTTACCATTGACCACCACCTCCATCCGCCCGTCATGCCATTGCTGGGACAGGTTGTAATAGCGGGCGGTCACATCCAGGCCGACCTGACCGAAGGGCAGGCCGTAATTGTCGAAATAGACCAGATCGGGCCGGTATTTCTCAATGGCGTCCAGGGCACGCAGGTACCAGGATTTCACGAAGGCCGGATTGCCGGGCGGCGGGGTTTCCAGCCATTGGCCGGTATGGGCATCGTGCCAGTCATCCATGGCCTTGGTGGAAGCGATGCCCCCCGGAGGCACCATCATCGGGCCGCCATAAAGCTCCTGCGGGTCCAGCCCATCCCACCATGTCCCCTTGCCATCGGCGCGGGTCAGGCGGTGGGCATCATAGCGGATGCCGGCCCGTGACCCTTCGGGATCATAGCCATAGGCCGTCTGGAACCAGTGCCAGGCATGGGCGCCATGGTTGGAAATGCCAAAGCGCAGGCCGGCCCGTCGCGCCAGCTTCTCCCAAATGCCGACAATATCGCGCTTCGGTCCCACCCGCGTGGAATTCCAGGGGTGCCAGCGGCTGTCGAAATTATCGAAATTGTCGTGATGCTGGGCCATGGCCACGACATAGCGGGCACCCGCCCTCTGGTACCGGCCCATCAGGTCGCGCGGGTCCCATCTTTCCGCCTTCCACCGCCCGATGATCTCCATGAAGCCCGTATCTGACGGGTGCCCATAGGTCTTCAGATGGTGGTCGTACATGCAGTGGCCCTGCATATACATGAAGCGGCCATACCAGTCGCCCGCCTCCGGCACGCATTGCGGCCCCCAATGCGCCCATAGGCCCAGCTTAGCATCGCGGAACCAGTCGGGCGTGCGGTATCCGGCGGCCAGACTATCCCAGTTGGGTTGAAAAAGCGCTTCTTCCTGAGCCTTGGCGGGCAGGGCCGTCAGACCCGCTGCCGATATCGTCCCCAAGAGCTGGCGTCTCGTCAGCTTCATTCCGTCGCTTCCCCCATCGGCCTGGCTGGTTTCACGCCATCGCGGTGTGACCGAAGCTTATTTATCCGATAAATCATCTATACACCCTTGCGCACGCCGGTTGATAGCGCTATCATCGAATTAATAAAACAAACATCCGAAATCATAGCGGATGTGAATTCGGGGGAAACCGGGCACGGAAGGCGGCCATCAAAAAGGCCGTGCTGTCGCCCGCTGGGAAGGCTTTCGATGAAGCTGCGCACCATCCTTATGGCCGGCATTGCCGGCGGCCTGTGGGCAACCATGTTCTTTGCCACCGGTATCATTGCCGGTTCGGTGCCGCCCGGCTCCAATGGCAAGGCCGGTATTGCCGATCCCGCGCGCTGGCCCATGGTGAAGGCGCCGAAGCTGGCCGATGCCGCGACGGAGGCGAAGATCACCGCCCTGCTGTCGCGGATGAGTGTGGAGGAAAAGGTGGGTCAGATGATCCAGGCCGACCTACCCTCCATCAAACCGTCGGACCTGCGTGACTATCCGCTGGGCTCTGTCCTGGCCGGGGGCGACAGCGCACCGTTCAATGCACCGGACCGGTCGGGCGTCGGCCCCTGGGTCGAGACGGCCCGCGCGCTGCGCGCCGTCGCCCTGGAACAGCGTCCGGGGCATGAGCCGATCCCCCTGATTTTCGGCATCGATGCCGTCCACGGGAACAGCAATGTCGTCGGGGCCACGCTGTTCCCGCACAATATTGGCCTGGGCGCTGCCAACGATGCCGACCTGATCCGGCGTATCGGCGCTGCGACGGCACTGGAAACGGCGGCATCGGGTATCGACTGGGCCTTCGCCCCCACCTTGGCCGTCCCGCAGGATGACCGCTGGGGCCGCACCTATGAAGGTTATTCCGAAGACCCGGACCTTGTGCGCCGCTATGCCGGCGCGATGGTGGAGGGCCTGCAGGGCGCCTATTCGCCGGCGGGCTCTGACAGCGCTGTCCAGAAGGGGCGGGTGGCCGCGTCGGCCAAACACTTCCTGGGCGATGGCGGCACCAGCAACGGCATCGACCAGGGTGACACTGCGGTTGGTGAGGATGATCTGATCCGCATCCACGCCGCAGGATATCCGCCCGCCCTTCAAGCTGGGGCCATGACAGTCATGGTCAGCTTCTCCTCCTGGCAGGGGGTGAAGATGCATGGCAATGGCACCTTGCTGAATGGTGTGTTGAAGGATCGCTGGGGTTTTGACGGTTTCGTGATCAGCGACTGGAACGGTCATGCCCAGGTTCCGGGCTGCAAGGAGGATGATTGCGTCGCCTCCGTGATGGCCGGCATCGACATGCTGATGGCGCCCTATGACTGGAAGGCGCTGTTCAAGAACATGGTGGCGCAGGTCAAGGCGGGGACCATTCCCATGGCCCGCCTGGATGATGCCGTGCGCCGCATCCTGCGCGTGAAATTCCGCCTGGGCCTGTTTGATGCCGCCCGCCCGCTGGAGGGCCGGGGCGAGTTGCTGGGCAGCGCCGATCACCGTGCCCTGGCGCGGGAGGCGGCGGCCAAGTCGCTGGTCCTGCTGAAGAACCAGGGCAATATCCTGCCGCTGAAAGCCAGCGCCAGGGTGCTTGTGGCCGGCAGTGGTGCCGATGATATTGGGCGGCAATCGGGCGGCTGGTCCTTGTCCTGGCAGGGGACGGGGAACAAGAACAGCGACTTCCCCGATGCGCAATCGATCTATGCCGGCTTGAAGGAAACATTGTCGGCACAGGGGGGTGAGGCCATCCTGTCCGTTGATGGCAGCGCCCGTGACAAGGTCGATGCCGCCATCGTCGTGTTTGGCGAAATGCCCTATGCCGAGGGGCAGGGCGATATCCCGACGCTGGAATATCAGCCGGGCGACAAGTCGGACCTGGCCCTGCTGAAAGGCCTGCGGGCGCGCGGTATTCCGGTGGTCGCCCTGTTCCTGTCGGGCCGCCCGCTGTGGGTGAACCCGGAGATCAATGCATCAGACGCCTTTGTCGCCGCCTGGCTTCCGGGCAGCGAGGGTGGGGCCATCGCCGATGTCCTGATCGGGGACAAGGCCGGCAAGCCGCGCCGTGACTTCAAGGGCCGCCTATCCTTCTCCTGGCCCGCCAATGCGGCGCAGGCCGTGCTGAACAAGGGGCAGGCGGGATATGCGCCGCTGTTCCCGCTTGGCTATGGCCTTGATTATGCGGGCACATCCAAGGCCGCTGTCGTGCTGGCGCAGCCCTTGCCTGAACAGTCGGGCGTGTCGCCGGCTTCGGCCAATACCGACACCTGGTTCGCGCGGGGCCGCAACCCGGCGCCGTGGAAATTCACCCTGCGCCAGGGGGCGGTGCAGGTGCCCGTCGGCAATGACGGTAGCATCGTGACCCTGGGCGAGGCCCTGTCCCTGCGCCCCGTCGATGCTGGCGGGCTGCAGGGGGCGGGGCGGGCGCTGACCTGGACGGGTAAGGGCGATGCCGCCCTGACTGTCACAGGTGGGCCGGTGCTGGACCTGGACCGCCTGTCCCTGGGTAATGCCCTGCTGCTGGATTACCGCGTCGATCAGGCCCCGGCGGGTCCCGTACGGGTCACCATCGGGCAGGGGGCAGCCCTGGATCTGACACCGACCCTGACCGCATCGCCTGTTGGACAGTGGCGGTCGGTGAAGCTGCGCCTGTCCTGTTTCAAGCAGGCGGGCGCGCAGCTGAAGGCGGTCGAGACACCTTTTACCTTGGCCACGGGGGCACCCGCCGGCCTTTCCATCGCGACGGTCAGGATCGTGTCGGACGTGTCCGATGCCATCTGTCCGGCCGCCCTTGCGCGTCCCTGATCCGGGACGCGGCGTATCGCATCCACCGGCGTGACGTTTTCGTGCCGGTCACAGTCAAAAAATCAAACAGGGGGGTATTGAGATGAGTGCAAGAAACGCCCGCAAGGGCATTCGCTACGGCGCGTCGCTGATCGCATTGACAGCGCTGTTTCCGGTGCAGGTGGCACTGGCCCAGACCGCCGATAATGGTGGTCAGCTGGAAGAAATCATCGTCACCGGTATCCGCGCGCAGGTACAGTCGGCACAGGCGATCAAGCAGAATGCCGAACAGCTGGTCGACAGCGTCACCGCCGTCGATATCGGCGCCCTGCCGGACCGGTCGGTGACGGAGGTTCTGCAGCGCATCCCCGGCATCACCATTGGCCGCACCGCCAATGGCCGCGACGCCGACCGCCTGTCCATCGAAGGCAGCGGCGTGCAGGTCCGGGGCCTGTCGCTGGTGCGTGGTGAATTCAATGGCCGCGACAGTTTCGGTGCCAATAATGGCCGCGCCCTGGGGTTTGAGGATGTGCCCCCGGAACTGATGGCCGGCGTCGATGTCTATAAGAACCCGTCCGCCGACCTGATCGAGGGCGGGTTGGGCGGCGTGGTCAATCTGCGCACCCGCACGCCGTTCGACGCCAAGGGCCGCATCCTCGCCGGCTCCGTCGATTATTCCTATACCGATCTGCGCAAGGAAGCGAAGCCGTCCGGCTCCGTGCTTTATTCCGACCGCTGGGAAAGCAACAAGCTGGGTGAGTTCGGCGTGCTGGTCGATCTGGCCTATTCCGAGCTGTCCACCCGCGCCGACACCTTCTCCGTCAATGCCTATCGCGAGCGTATGGGCGCCGATCCCAATTCCACCAACAAGCCGGGCAATTACATTGCCGGCGTGGCGCCGGGCAAGACGGTCTATGTGCCCGATGGCTGGGGCTACCGTACCCTGGATTTCGAGCGTGAGCGGTTTGGCGTGGCCGGCGTGGTGCAGTGGCGGCCCGACGCGCGCTGGGACATCACGGCGCAATATCTTCGCTCTGCCGCCGAACAGGCAGCACTCGAACATGTGGTGGGCCTGAATACCGGGTCGGCCAACGGTCCGGCGGCGGGCACCAGCTTCACCTACGATGATCGCGGCTATTTCATCAAGGGCACCATCGCCAATCAGGCCGATGGCACTGGCACAACCCAGGATGTCGACCTGCTGGACGCCCGCTGGAATCGCCGCTACTCGACCACCGAAGATGCCTCGCTGAACATCAAGTTCAATCCGAACGACCGCTGGTCGTTCAGCGGCGACGTGCAATATGTGAAGTCGAAGACCAAGTCGATCGACTTCACCCTGTTCGACGCGATGCCGGGCGGTACCGCCATTCCCGCCTCTACGTTGGACCTGACGGGCGGGCTGCCCAAGGTGACGCTGTCCATCGCCGACAGTTACCGCAACAACCCCGCCAACTATTATTACAGCGCCGCGATGGACAACCATCAGCGCAATCAGGCGGACCAGTGGGCCGAACGGTTCGATACCGAATATAGTTTCGATGATGACTGGCTGTCGTCGGCCCGGTTCGGCGTACGCCATAACAAGCGCGATGCCGTGACCCGCGACAGCAATTACAACTGGGGCTGGATCAGCCAGAGCTGGACCGGTGCCGGCCTCGCCACCCTGGACAAGGCAGGTTCCAAGGTCCCCTATTACAGCTATGGCGATGATGATTTCATGCGCGGCGCGGTTCAGCTGCCGGGCAATTTCCTGGTCCCCGATGGCCGTCTGGCCAAGGACTATGTGAAGGGTGCCGCCGCCATTGCCTCTGTCCAGATGGAATCCCCCGGCACGACCGGCTGGCGTCCCTTCAACGGCGATTATGAGGCACAGACCGGCGGTGGTGGTGGTGTGAACCGCCAGTCGGAGGAAACCTGGGCCGCCTATGGTCTGGTGCGCTTCGCCAATCAGGTGAAGCTGTTCGGCGAGGATAAGGATGTCGATGGCAATATCGGCCTGCGTTACGTCCATACCGAAACCAATGGCCAGGGCTTCTCCGTGGTGCAGTCGGCCAGCTCGCTCAATCTGGGGCCGGGCGCGGCAGCGCAGGATCTGGCCTTCCTGAACGGCACGCGATCCACGCTTGAAGGGGGGCGGACCTATGATTACTTCCTGCCCAGCCTGAATGTGCGTGTGAAGTTGACCGACGAACTGCAATGGCGCTTTGCCGCCGGCAGCTCCATTGTGCGTCCCGACCTGCAGCAGTTGCAGGCCACAGCCAATATCACCGCCGATGGCGGACATCTGGTTGGCAACACCTGCCAGAGCGGGTCCGGCCCCGGCGATGTCAAGAACTGCGTCTATCAGTTCAAGGGCAGTGCGGGTAACCCGGACCTGAAGCCCCTGCGTTCCAACCAGTTCGACACCTCGCTGGAATGGTATTTCGCGCCGACGGGCAGCGTGACGGGCGTGGTGTTCTATAAGGACATCTACAACTTCATCACCAACACGCTGCAGGCGGTGAAATTCACCAATAATGGCGTGACCCGCGATGTCTCCGCGACCCGGCCCTACAATGCCGGCAAGGGCAGCATCAAGGGCTTCGAACTGGCCTATTCGCAGTTCTACGACTTCCTGCCCGACCCGTTCAGCGGGCTGGGTCTGCAGGCCAACATTACGCATATCGAGTCCAAGGGCACACGCAACGCCGCCGTCAACCCGTTCGATGCCAACCAGCAGGCCAATGTCCAGGGGTCGACCAACCTGCCGCTGGAGGGTATGTCGAAATGGGCCTACAACATCCAGGGCCTGTACGAAAAGGGTCCCATCTCCCTGCGTCTGGCCTGGAATTGGCGTGAGCGTTACCTGCTCACCACCACGGCGGCGAATATCAATATCCCGGCCTGGGCGGATGATTACGGGCAGCTGGATGCGTCCGTTTTCTTCACCATCAACGACCATATCAAGGCCGGTGTCGAAGCGGCGAACCTGTCCAATTCCCGCACCAAGGTTCTGGTCGGGTTCCCGGGCAAGCTGACCATGCATAATTGGGTGGATGCCGACCGCCGCTACACCTTCGTGGTCCGCGCCACCTACTGATTTTCACGGTCCCCATGCCCCTCCCAGGGCTGGAAACTTCCGGACCGGTGTTGCCACCGGTCCGGGCTTCTTTTTCTTCTGGCAACAGACTGTGTTACCGTTATCGCAGACGCCGCAAAGGCGCGGATGGTAGGGGGAGGAGGGATGATGCAGACAAAGCCTCTGGACATCACCATCGTCGGCGGTGGCACCGCCGGATGGATGACGGCGGCCCTTCTGGCCAAGGCGACCAAGGGCCGTCTGGGCCGCATCACCCTGATTGAATCGGTTGAGATCGGCACTGTCGGCGTGGGTGAGGCGACGATCCCGCCCATTCAATTCTTCAACCAGCTTCTGGGCATTGACGAGCGTGACTTCGTGGCGCGCACCCAGGCCAGTTTCAAGCTGGGCATCGAATTCCGCAACTGGACCCGTACCGGGCACAGCTATATCCACCCGTTCGGCAGCTACGGCGCCAATATCGATGCCGTATCCTTCCATCATTACTGGCTGCGTGCCCGCGCGCTGGGTGACGGCACCGACATCGGTGATTACTGCCCCGCCATCGTGGCGGCCCGACAGGGAAGATTTTCGCCCGAAATCCCGCAGGGTCCGGCCTCCGCCCCGCTTTTGTCGTACGCCTATCATTTTGATGCCGCCCTTTACGCCGCCTATCTGCGCGATTTTGCGACAAGGGCGGGTGTGACGCGGATTGAGGGGCGGATCACCGGCATCCGGCAGCGGGCCGAAGATGGCTATATCACAACACTCGACCTGGCCGATGGTGGCAGCGTCGGGGGTGACCTGTTCATCGATTGCTCCGGTTTCCGCTCCCTGCTGCTGGGTCAGACGCTGGGCGTGGGGTTCAAGGACTGGAGCCGCTGGCTGCCCTGCGACCGCGCACTGGCGGTCCCTTGCGAGGGCGGGCGGGAGATCGCACCCTATACAAGGTCCACCGCCCATACCGCCGGCTGGCAATGGCGCATCCCGTTGCAGCACCGGATCGGCAATGGCCATGTCTATTCCTCGGCCTTCATGTCGGATGAAGAGGCGGAGGGCTTGCTGCTGGGCCATCTGGATGGCCGCCCCCTGGCCGATGCCCGCCCGTTGCGCTTTACCGCGGGGCGGCGGGACAAGGCCTGGGTGCGCAATGTCCTGGGCATCGGGCTTGCCGGCGGGTTCCTGGAACCGCTGGAGAGCACCTCGATCCACCTGATCCAGACGGCGCTGTTCCGCCTGCTGGCCCTGATGCCCACCGATATCCGGGATCAGGCGACGCGGGACGAGTTCAACCGGTTGAGCGAGATCGAGTATGAGCAGATCCGCGACTTCCTGATCCTGCATTACAATGCGACGGAACGGGACGACAGCGACTTCTGGAACTATTGCCGCACCATGCCGATCCCGGACAGTCTGCGGCACAAGATCGACCTGTTCCGCGCCCGTGGCCGCGTCGCCCGCTTTGATGGGCAGTTATTCGCGGAGGCTAGCTGGCTTGCCGTATTCCTGGGCCAGGGGGTGGACCCGGTCGGGTACGACCCGATGGCCGACATCATGGCGGAGGGGGAGTTACAGCAGCGCCTGTCCCGCCACCGTGATTATGTGCAGCGGGCGGTCGCCACCATGCCGGCCCACCGCGATTTCATCGACCGTCATTGCAAGGCGCCGGCTACCGCCGCCTGAGCCTTGTCCGCACCCGACCCCGAACGGAGCCGTGATGCCTGTTTCCCGCTTTTCCCGCCTGCTGGCTGTCGGCCTGCTCTCCTTTGGTCTTGCCACCGGCCCGGCCCTGGCCGCCGATGCCCCGCTGCCGCGCATGGTGACACAGGATGGGCGCCATGCCCTGCTGGTCGATGGCAAGCCGTTCCTGATCCTGGGCGCGCAGGTCAATAATTCCAGCAACTATCCCGCCGCCTTGCCCTCTGTCTGGCCGGCGGTGAAGGAGGTGGGGGCCAACACGCTTCAGGTTCCCATCGCCTGGGAACAGATCGAGCCAAAGGAAGGCCAGTTCGATTTCAGCTTTGTCGACCATCTGCTGGAACAGGCCCGCGCCAACAATGTGCGGCTGATCCCGCTCTGGTTTGCGACCTGGAAGAATAACGGTCCCAATTACGCGCCGTCCTGGGTCAAGCTGAACAATGACCGCTTCCCGCGCGTGGTGGAAGCCAAGGGCATTATCCGCAATTCCCTGTCGCCGCATGGCAAGGAAACGCTGGAGGCTGACAAACGCGCCTTTGCCGCCCTGATGCGCCACCTGAAGAAGGTGGACCCGCAGCGCACGATCATCATGGTGCAGGTGGAGAATGAGGTTGGCACCTATGGCGCCATCCGCGACCATGGGCCGGCGGCGGAGAAACTGTTCAACGGGCCGGTGCCAGCCGCGCTGGTCAAGGCTATGGGCCGGAAGCCGGGCACCTGGGCCAACGTGTTCGGCAAGGATGCCGATGAATTCTTCCATGCCTGGCATATCGGCACCTTCTGTGACGCGGTGACGGCGGCGGGCAAGAAGGAATATGACCTGCCCATGTATGTGAACGCGGCGCTCCGCGACCCGTTCAAGGATCAGGACCCCTACACCTATTCCGCCGGCGGCCCTACTTGGAACGTGCTGGATGTGTGGAAGGCGGCGGCCCCCAGCATCGATTTCCTGGCGCCCGACATCTATATGCATAGCTATACGCCCTATACGAAGACGCTGGAACAATATGGCCGCCCCGACAACGCCCTGATGGTGGCAGAGATGGGCAGCAAGGCCGTCTATGCCCGCTATCTGTTCGCGGTGCTGGGGCAGCAGGGCATCGGGTTCAGCCCGTTCGGCCTGGACTATACCGGCTATGCCAATGCGCCCTTGGGCGCGGAGAAGGTGACACCGGAGACGCTGGCACCGTTCGCCCTGGCCTACCGCACTGTCACGCCCATCGCCGACCTGATCGCGGAACGCAGCCTGAAGGGAAGGGTTTGGGGCGGAGCAGAGCCGGAGGCCGTGCATGCCGAACAGATCGCCCTGGGCGATGCGCCGTGGAAGGTGGAGCTGTCCTACGGTCTGGGCCAATTCGGCATGGAAAAGCCGCCCGGCATTCCCGTGCCCAAGGGCGGAGCCGTGGTGATCGAGATGGGCAAGGATGATTACCTGATTACCGGTGTGCATGCGCGGGTGGATTTCATCAGCACGCGTGAGGGTCGCGGTCGGATTTACGACCGGGTGGAGGAGGGGCGCTTTGTTGACGGCGCCTGGGTCATGGACCGGGTGTGGAACGGCGACCAGACCGATTACGGCCTGAACCTGACCGACCGGGCGCAGTTGTTGCGGGTGAAGTTGGGGACGTATCCGACGAAGTGAGGGGTGGGGTAGGGAACGCTGCTCCCTCACCCTCCCATTGGCTGGCGCCAACGGGCCCCTCCCTCTCCCACCTTCGTGGGCGAGGGGTGAAAATTTTAGCCCCTCGCCCGCTTGGCGGGAGAGGGAGGGGCCCACGCCGCAAGGTGTGGGAGGGTGAGGGAACCCCCTTCACCACAATGATATTGGCAGTTAGACAGGGAGAAAACGACGCATGACTTTCCGATCCATGATGCTGGCCCGCGCGGCCCTTCTGCCGCTGCTGTTGCTGGCGGGCTGCGATGGCGGCGCCAAATCCGGCGGCGACACGGTGGCCCAGGTCATACAGGCCGGTGCGGTACAGCAGACCCCGGACGGTTTGGTCGCGACCCTGTCATCGGGACCGGCAAAGAAGCTGCGCCTGCAGGTCATCAATGACCGCACGATCCGCGTTACGGCGGTGCCGACCGACAGCCTGGACATCCCGGCCAGCCTGATCACCGTGGCCGGCCCCGCCAAGGGTGGCTTCACCCTGGAACAGGATGGCAAGGTCGCGCGGCTGAAGACCCCGGAACTGACGGCGGAACTGAATCTGGCCACCGGTACCGTGCGTTTCCTGGACAAAAACGGCAACCCTCTGCTGGCCGAGAAGGACCGGGGTGCCATCGCCCCGGTGAAGGTGCTGGATCGCGACTATTACACGATCAGCCAGACCTTCAACCCCGGCACGGACGAGGCCTTTTACGGCCTGGGCCAGCATCAGAACGGTGTGCTGAACTGGAACGGTGAAGACCTGCGTCTGGCCCAGCACAACATGGACATCGCGGTTCCATTCGTGGTGTCCAGCCGCAATTACGGCGTGCTGTGGGACAATAACTCCATCACCCGTTTCGGCGTGCCGCATGATTATGCCGATCTGGATGGCAGCCTGAAGCTGTTCGATGCCGACGGCAAGGAAGGGGCGCTGACCGCCACCTATACCAAGGATGGCGAGACCAAGCTGGTCCGCCGCGAGGCCAAGATCGACTGGCGGGACCTTGACGATCTGCTGAATTGGCCTGCTGAAGTCGGCGGCAACCGCCGCCCTGACAAGACCCGCGACACGCCGGGCCAGAAGGTGACCTGGGAAGGCAAGATCAGTACGGACAAGGCCGGCACGCACAAGTTCCAGCTCTATTCATCGGGCTATGCCACCGTCTTCATCGATGGCAAGGAAGTAATCCACCGCTGGCGCCAGAACTGGAACCCTTGGTTCCATAATTTTGAGGTGGCGCTGGAAGCCGGCAAGCAGCACGACATCCGTATCGAGTGGCAGCCCGATGGCGGCTATATCGGCGTCTCCCACCAGGACCCGCTGCCGCCTGAGCAGCGCAACGCCCTGACCCTGTCGTCAGAAGTGGCCAATGCCCTGGATTACTATGTCATCGCGGGTGACGATATCGATGGCGTGATCGCCGGGTACCGGCAACTGACAGGCAAGTCCGTGATGTTGCCACGCTGGGCCTATGGTTTCTGGCAGAGCCGGGAACGCTACAAGACCCAGGAAGAGGTGGTGGGCACCGTCAAGGAATATCGCAAGCGCGGCATTCCGCTGGATAACATCGTGCTGGACTGGAACTACTGGCCAGAGGATAGCTGGGGCAGCCACGACTTCGACAAGGCCCGTTTCCCCGATCCCGCCGGCATGGTGCAGGAAGTTCACAAGCTGAACGCCCGGTTCATGATCTCCGTCTGGCCGAAATTCTATCCCAATACGGCGCATTACAAGGAGCTGGACGCCAAGGGCTACATCTATCGCCGCAATGTGGAGAAGGGGGAGCGTGACTGGATCGGCGACGGTTATCTGAACGCCCATTACGACACCTACAGCCAGGAAGCGCGGGATATCTACTGGCGGCAGATGCGCGACAAGCTGAACGTGCTGAAGGTCGATGCCTGGTGGCTGGACAATACCGAGCCGGATGTCCATTCCAATCTGCCGATTGAGGAGGTGAAGCTGCGCATCGGGCCGACTTCCATGGGTCCGGGCTCTGCCTTCTTCAACTCCTACCCCTTGATGCAGACCAAGGCCGTGTATGAGGGGGAGCGCCGCGACGATGGCGGGCAGCGCAGCTTCATCCTGACCCGTTCCGGCTTTGCCGGGCAGCAACGCCATGGCATGGCGGTGTGGTCAGGCGATGTGGTGTCGCGCTTTGTCGATCTGGAGCATCAGATCGCTGCGGGTATCAATACCTCGCTGTCCGGCCTGCCCAACTGGACCACCGATATTGGCGGCTTCGCGCTGGAAAAGCGGTTCGAGGCACAGCCAATGAAGGCGGAGGATCAGGCGGAATGGCGCGAGTTGAACCTGCGCTGGTTCCAGTTCGGGGCATTCAGCCCGCTGTTCCGTTCCCACGGGCAGTTCCCGCTGCGCGAGATCTATAATATCGCGCCGGAAAGCTCGGACGTGTACCAGTCCATGGTCTGGTACACCAAGCTGCGTTACAGCCTGCTGCCCTATATCTACACCCTGGCCGGTGACACCTGGCACAAGGACGGGACCATCATGCGCGCCCTGGCGCAGGATTTCCCCGCCGATGCCAAGGTGAAGGATCTGGGTACCCAATACCTGTTCGGGCCCAGCATCCTGGTCGCGCCCGTCTATACCCAGGGCGCCACCACCAAGGCCGTCTATCTGCCCGCCGGCGCCAACTGGGTGAATTTCTATACCGGTGAGAAGCTGACGGGTGGGCAGGAGGTGACGGTGGATGCACCGTTGACCCGTATCCCGCTGTTCGTGCGGGAAGGGGCAATCATCCCGACCGGCCCGGCAGTGCAATCCACGGCAGAGAAGCAGGATGGTTCCCTGCTGATCAATGTCTATGCCGGGGCCGATGGCAGCTTCGATCTCTATGAAGATGAAGGCACCACCTATGGCTATGAAAAGGGTGAGTTCAGCCGCATCAAGCTGTCCTGGAACCAGGCCAGTGGTGAGCTGACCATCGCCCAGCGGCAGGGGACGTTCCCTGGCATGGCGGAAAAGCGCACCATCCGTGTGCGCTGGATCGACGGCAAGAACACCAAGGCCGCTGACTTCAATGTGAAGGGCGAGCGCGAGGTGATGTATGACGGCAAGCAGGTTGTTGTGAAGCGTTAAGCGTAGCGCCGTAGGTCAGGTCGAGGCGAAAGCCTCGCCCTGACAGAAAAGGCTATAATCCAATCCTGTCAGGGCGTGGGCTGACGCCCCCGACCTGACCTACGCATCTTTGCCAGGGGATTACCATGAACCGCCGCCATCTGCTTGCCACCGCCCCCCTGTTGCCACTGCTGGCCGTGACACAAGCGGGTGCGGCAGAACCGGTGCAGGCGCTGGACTGGGCCAATCGCGCCCGCTATGCCGCCGCAAACACCGCCGACAAGGCACTGCCCGCCGACAAACGGCGCGTGGTGTTCATGGGGGACAGCATTACGGAGAACTGGGCACGTCCCGAACATGACGGCGCGTTCTTCCCCACCCATGGCTTCATCGGGCGCGGCATTTCGGGACAGACAACGTCGCAGATGCTGCTGCGCTTCACGCCCGACGTGTTGGACCTGGCCCCGCGCGCCGTCCATATCCTGGCCGGCACCAATGATGTCGCCGAAAATGGCGGCACCTATGAACCGGCCCTGACCCATGACAATCTGGCCGCCATGGCGTCGCTGGCCAAGGCTGCGGGGATGAAGGTTTTCATCGGCTCCGTGCCGCCCGCGCGTGATGTCTATTGGCGCAAATCGGTGGGTGACCCGACGGAACGTATCCTGGCGCTGAATGCCTGGATCGCCGGCTTCTGCCGCGAACAGGGCCACATCTATATCGATTACTGGCCTGTCCTGGCCGATGCGAACAAGGGCCTGAAGGCGGAACTGGGCCTGGACCCGGTGCATCCCAACCGCGCCGGCTATCTGGCCATGGGGCCGCTGGCGCTGAAGGTTCTGGCTGGTATTTAGATCGGGTTTACGTTGACTGGAATCGCCCCCCTATCGTCATCCCGGCGAAAGCCGGGATGACGATGAAAACGCGTTTCCAATTAAAAGAAGTTCGCTCTAGCGCGGTCGACTTCGGCGGCGAGACTACCAGCGCGCCGCATATCGTTGTTTACCAGGTTGGGGCATCAATCTTGATCTTACCGTCCAGCACCGCAATCGGATTGGCGGCGATTTGCGGGTAGTACTGCTTCAACATGGCGTGCCAGTCGTCCGGCAAATCTTCGAAGCGGCTGACCGTTCCGCCATTGGCGAACAGTGCCAGCGATCCGGGCCGGTCGCCCATCTTCAGCCATGCCGGCCAACTGCGGACATCGTTGGATTGGACGCGGGAATTGACATGGGTGGTTAGCGGATCAAGCACGATGTCGCGGGGGGCGGAGATCGTGCTGACCTCGTTCAGATGGGATACCGAACCGTCGGGCGTGGTGACGCGGGTGTGGGAACGATCGCGGATGGCCAGTTCTGTCTGACCCAGCGGAAAAATGGTGACGGGCGCGCGTTCATGCTCATATTTCGGCTGACCGGGCGCTGCGGGGATCATAGCTTCATTGTCGGCCGACACCGTCACATGCGTCGGAACCGGTCCACGCCCTCCGACTGCTACCGTCTCCCCGGTGATGGGATTGTAGAGGGATTTCAGACGCTCGCCCGTCTGCACGTCCACGCGGAAACTGATTTCCAGATCAATCAGATGGAAGCTGCCATCGCTGTTTTGCGTTACACGCCGAATGGAACCAAGGTTCAGGGCATAAAGAGGGATCAGGTCGCCCCCTGTCGACGCCATATAGGGGCCCTTGATCCACGAAAACAGCAACCCGTCATCCGTGCGGTAGCGCAGTTTGCGATAGATTATGCGTGCGTCGGCAGGATTGGCGATGTCCAGCGGTCGCTGCGTTGCCGCAAGGGATGGACTGACGGCAGTTGCCGCGACAATGCCCATCCCCCATTTCAATGCATCGCGCCGTCCCGGTCGGGCCACATCCAGCATGATCTTCTTTCCGCACCGCATCTCATGAAAGAAGCACTTTATTCCAAGCCGGAGGCGGGACTACCGCCATTGTGCAATTGTCCGCCCTATGACCAGAGACGGGGGGTGGCGCGGCAGTCACCCTGACGGGCCGCGTGGTGATAACGGTGCTACAGCACGCGGCCTGATCCCATTCTGTCGATGGCCGCCCGGCATTCGCTGTCATCCAGCAGCCGGGCGGACAGCAGACCATCGGCATCCGCCCCTGCCAGTGCCGCCGCACCCGGCGGCGGATCGAACACCCGGACCATGCCCATCACCTGTGTCGCCGGCTCTCTCGCCCGCGCCGCCACGGGCAGCAGCAGACGGGTGAACCCGCGCCAGCCCTTGCCCACCGGCACCAGAAACCCGCGATAGAGCAGGGGAAGGCCGCCATCCAGGGTGCGGTGGAACAGGGCGCTGCGGCCCGGCACGCTGTGCGGTGCGATCATCTGATCCAGGAACAGGCCGGTCCCGTCATTCCCGAACAGATCGCGCATCCGCGTGCCCGACAGGCGGCAGCGTAGCCGGTCGCCCAGCCGTTCATAGATGAACATGAAGGGCAGGATCGATCGGGGCAGGTCGCACGGGTCCATCTGTGCCCGCACCGGCAACATGCCATCATTGGCGGCACGGGCCTGACACCAGTGGCGCAACAGGGCCAGCATGCCGCGATCTGTGGTCAGGGCCGCCAGATCCGCATCGATAGTGTTTTCCCAGCCCGGCTGCATGCCCATCCCTGTATGTCTTAGCAACAGCTTATGCGCGAGCAGGGCGTGTCAGCAAATAAACAATCAAGCAGGCGAAGCGGCGGGCCAGCGTGATAGGATCATCATGACGGCCCGTTCCCGCCCGAGGATGAAGATGATCCGCCGCTTGCCCCTGTCCTGCCTTGCCCTGTCGCTTCTGCTGGTGCTGCCGGGCTGCCTGACCCCGCGCTGGGCACAGCCGGTGAACCCTTTCATGAATGATGACGGTGACCGGGGACACGCCGCGCTGAAGGCCAGGGACTATGTCATGGCGCTGGAATTCTATGGCAGGCTGGTGGAGGAAAAGCCCGACGACATGACGGCCCGTTATCAACTGGCCCTGGTCAATCAGGAGGTCGGGCGCCTGGACGACGCCTATGGCCTTTACCGTATCGTCTATGTCTCCGGCAGCGAGGATGACACGCCGCTGCTGAATGGCGGCAGCACGGAGGAGCCGCTGTTTCAGTCTGCCGAACGGCAATTGATGCTGCTGAGTGGCCGGCTGGGCAAGGATACGGAACTGCGCGATATGCAGGCCGAACGCGCCCGCCGCATCGCGGCGGAACAGGCGCAGAAGGAAGCCGCCAAGAAAAAGGCGGAGCAGGAGGGTGCACCCGCCGCCACCGGCTGTTCCATCCGCAATATCGGTATCTGCCCGCATTGACCGGCGGACGCGGAGGCTTTCAGGCTTTATTCGGCGGCGATGGCCGGGGCCATGTGGGCGTCACAATTGGCCGCCTTGGTTTCGCCCACCATCTCCCGGATGGTGGTGAAGCAGCGGCCACATTGCGGGGTCTTGCCGCAGGCCTTGAACACACTGGCTATGCTGCTGGCCCCGTCCTCAACAGTCCGGCGTACCGTCTTGCAGTTGATGGCATTGCAGATGCAGACATACATGATCGGCGCCAAACCCCGGACCAGCGTGTGATGATCACTAGTTACTGCAAATCAGTCGCATATGCCAGAGGAAAATGAGAATGCATCGCAGGTGCGACAAGGTGGTCTTAATTTCCATAATGAAAGTTATCGATTTTTTGATTTGTAAGCGGTGGGTTCTATTTTGAAGCACGACTCTTCTTTATAATCAGATGGTTAGCAATGGAGACTGCCATGGGAGAGCATTATTCGCACCTGAGTTTGGCGGAACGACGTCGGATTGACGCGATGTTCCAGGCGTCGATCCCGGTTCGGGAGATCGCGGCACAGCTTGGCCGGCATCGCGGGACGATCCATCGTGAGATCAACCGGAACTTTTACCATACGAGTTTCCGGGATCGGTTTGGCAACGACTACCGGGGCTACTACTGCCTGACGGCGAACGCGATGGCCAAGTGCCGACGGCGGTCTGGCCGGGTGAAGTTGCTGCGGCATCCGGCCCTTCTGGCGCATGTGGTGGCGAAGCTGCATTCAGGCTGGTCGCCGCAGCAGGTTTCTGGTCGCCTGAAGATCGAGCCGGAGCAAGTGGGCCGGATTTCGCATGAGAGCATCTACCGACATATCTACAGTGCCGAGGGCAGAGAGGCGAAGCTGTATGCCCTGCTTGCTGTGGCCCGGCGGCACCGCCGTCGTCAGAAAGGCCGCAAGCCTCGGACCTCGGTGATCCCGGCGGAGCGGTGGATTGAAGCCCGCCCGGCTGAAATCGGTGATCGCAGCCAGTTCGGCCATTGGGAGGCGGATTTGGTGATCTTTGCGCGCAAGCATGGCAAGAGCAACGTCACTTCGCTCCAGGAGCGGCAAACCCGATATCTGCTGTTACTGGGCAACGAGGATCGACGCTCCACTGGCGTTATGTCCCGTATCACCGATGCTCTGGCCCCCCTGCCCAGCTCCGCCCGGCGCAGCATCACCTTCGACCGGGGCACCGAGTTTGTGGGTGCCTGGCGGTCATTGTCCATGCCCAGTTGGTTCTGCGACCCGCACAGCCCCTGGCAAAAGGGCGGCGTTGAGAATGCCAATGGACGGGTGCGACGCCGATTGCCGCTCGACAGTCCGGTCGAGGATCGATCCTCGACCGGACTGTCGGCCATCGCAACCAGGATGAACGACACACCCCGTAAGTGCCTGGGATGGCAAACCCCGGCAGAGGCTTTCAGCAGCAAGCTGGCTGCTATCAAGCGAACCGACTACACTGACTTGCAACCCAGTCGCACTTCAGCGTGAATCTGCCCAAAATCGCCGCCCCCTTACGACAGCCACATCCTCAGCGCCTCGTTGAAAGCGACGGGTTCCTCAGCGGGTGCCATGTGGCCGGCCTTCTCGATAATCGACAAACGCGAACCCGTAATCGCCGCTGCGATGTCCTGATGCTGATCAACCGGTGACCAGCGGTCGTCACGACCGACGATCACGGCGGTGGAACAGGTGATTGTGGCCAGGACCGGTGCCGCATCGGGACGGTTCAACAGGGCGTTGATCTGCGCCTCATAGATGGCCACGCCGGCATCGACGCACATGGCCCGCAAGCTGGTGTAGAGTTCCAGGTCATCGGCATGGGCCGGCCCGATCATCGGCGGCAGCCACTGATCAATCATCGCCCCCGCCCCGGCATTGCGGCCCAGGTCACGCAGGGCAAAGCGCTTTTCGGCCTCTCCGGGGCGGACGGGATGCACGCCTGTATCGGCCAGGGCCAGGCGCGCCACCCGTTCCGGTGCGCGCCGGTAAAGTTCCAATGCCACCCGCGCGCCCATCGAATGGCCCAACAGCGCACACCGTGCAGGCATGCGCGCCAGGGCATAGTCAACCATGGCCGCAATGCTGTCGGCCCCGCCATAAAAGCCGTCGATGCATTGTCCTTCGAAGGCACCGATCTGATGGCCGAACATCCGGCTGTCGCACATCAGTCCGGGCAGGATAACCAGCGGCGCGTCACAGGCGGCAGGGGCAGACATCGGCAATCCTTTACGGGTTTACACCGTAAGTGATGGCACACCGGAGCCGCCCACCGCTAATCGCTTTTACCCCTCGCCGATAAACTTTGGCTAACCATCGCCAACCCGTTCTTTACCAATCGCGCAGCTTACCAAGCACCGACGTCGGCAAAGCGGGCCCGAAGGTCCAGCTTTTGGGCCGTTCCTCAGGCTTCAAATTCATCTGTGCCCAGTCCGTCAGGCGGGCTTGCAGGCTTTCGGCGTCCATGGTGCTTGCCGGTACGATAAAGGCCTTCAGGCGCAGACCGTCGCTGATTGTTATGGGCAGCACGGCCGCCTCGGTCACATCGGGATGCTGACGCAGGCGGGCTGCCACCTGTTCGGGAAAAACATTGACGCCCCCCACCTGTACCGCGCTATCGCGACGGCCCCGCAGGCGGAACTGCCCGTTTCCCGATAGCACCACCCGGTCAAGCAGGTCTTGCCCCTGCCCTTGCCAATCCCGGTCAAGCCGGCTGCCGTCCGCCGACAGGGACAATCCCTCCAGTAGAGTGAAAGGCTCATCGGGGCGGCGGCGCCAGCCGATGCCTGCTGTCTCGCTGGAGCCGTAAATCTCTGTCAGCGACAGGCCCCGTCCGATCAGTTCCGCGAAAAGGTCGGGCGCAAGCGGCCCGGTGGAACATAGTCCGGCCCTGCCCGTCAGGTCGGCGGGGCCGGTGCGCGCGATCAAGGCCCATTGTTCGGGCACCGCCACCAGCAGATCACCCGCCACCATCTCCGCCACTACTCGGCCCGGCATGCGCCCGCGCGCATCCGTGAAGGATATGCCCAGAAAACGGGGCAGCAGAATGGTGAACAGAAAGCCGTATATATGATGGGACGGCACCATCCCGATCACCCGCCGCACCGGCCCCAGGTGCCGGGCCTGCGCCCGGATTTCGGCCTCAAGCCCGGCCAGTGTGTGACGGCAGGGCTTTGGCCTGCCCGTACTGCCAGACGTGTGAAAGGTCAACTCTGCATCGAAGACCGACAGGCCACGGGCCGCGATCTGCGTCCAGTCGCCCAAACGGCGATGCATCAGCAGATAATCCTCAATCCCCGACCGGTGGAGGTGCAGCGCTTCTGTCAGACCGGTGGCCACCGTCACCAGTTCCAGACTGTCCATGCCAAGGCCACCGGAACCGAGTTCCAGGTCCGGCGACAAGGTGGCAGGCGGCGGCAGGACTTCGCCGGGGCGAAGACGGGCAAGATCCCCTGCGACCTTATCGGCGATGAAGCGCGACAGGCTGTCCCCAGCCTGCCACCAGGGAGCGGTTTCCGCATCGGTGCGCGGTGCCGCAGGCGTCGATGTCATGGAAACCACTCCCGGTGGAAGGCGGCTCAGAGCCGCTTCACGAAGACCCAGTAGCTGTCGCCGACCAGGGCCTTCTTCATATGAACCTTCACCTTGGTGGGCTTCATATTATAGTCGAACGTGTACTCGATCATGGTGTTCAGATTGCCGGACTTCACGCCGGCATCAAAGGCACCCTTGAAGGCGGCGGTGTTGGTGCAGGGGGCCACTTCTGTAAAGAAGCTCTTGCCGATCACGGCCTTGGGGTCGCGCCCGGTGATGGCCCCTTCAGCTGCATTATATTGAAGGATGCGGCCTTCCGAATCCAACTGCACAGCGCCGAAGGCCAAACCATCGATCTCGGTGGACGACATTTTCGACATGACATTGTCAATGTCAGCCTTGCCGAACTCAACGAGTTGGAAATCATTCAACATGGTTTGCTGTCCTGTCCGATCATTGCCTGCCTGGAAAATCAGGCGTGCTGATAACTGGCTCAGGACAGCTCCCCTTCAATGGGCATAGGCATTATGGCCTATCCAATTACAGCCGCGCGGCATGCCAGCGCAGATGGTCTTCCATGAAGCTGGAGATGAAATAGTAGGAATGATCGTAACCTTCCTGCAGGCGCAGGGTCAGGGCGATCCCGGCCTTGGCGCAGGCATCGGCCAGCAGTTGCGGGCGCAGCTGGTTTTCCAGGAACCCGTCTGCCGTTCCCTGATCGACCAGGATTTCCGGCACCCGCGCCCCATCCTCAATCAGCGCCACGGCATCGTGCCGGCGCCAGGACGCCTGATCGCCGCCCAGATAGGCCGGAAAGGCCTTCTGCCCCCACGGCACCTGCGCCGGCGCCACGATGGGCGCGAAGGCGGACACGGACTTGAACCGGCCCGGATGGCGCAGGGCCACGGTCAGCGCGCCATGCCCGCCCATGGAATGACCGGTGATGCCCTGCCGGTCCATATCAACGGGGAAATGCTCCGCCACCAGGGCCGGCAATTCCACCGTCACATAGGTCCACATCCTGAAATGCGGCGTCCAGGGTGCCTCCGTCGCATCAACATAGAAGCCCGCCCCCTGGCCCAAATCCCAGCCGGCATCATCAGCCACGCCCTCGCCACGCGGGCTGGTGTCGGGGCAGACGATGATCAGGCCCAGTTCCGCCGCCCAGCGCCGGAACTCCCCCTTCTCCGTCACATTGGCATGGGTGCAGGTCAGACCCGACAGGTACCAGACGACAGGGCATTTGGCCCCGCCGGCCGCCTGTGGCGGGGTGAAGACGCTGAACAGCATTTGCGTGCCGGTGGCGGTGGAGGTGTGGCGATACACACCCTGTACACCGCCATGGGACCGGGTGGTGGAGACGGTTTCAAGGGTCATGATGGGGCGCACCGATATTGAGGAAACGGGTTCCCTCACCCTCCCAAGCCTTTCGGCTTGGGCCCCTCCCTCTCCCACCTTCGTGGGCGAGGGTAAAAATTCTGCCCCTCGCCCGCATGGCAGGAGAGGGAGGGGCCCGCCCGCGTCAGCGGATGGGAGGGTGAGGGAACAACGACAAGAATTAATAAACCACAACGCTGCGGATGCTCTCACCCGCATGCATCAAGTCGAAGCCCTTGTTGATCTCGTCCAGGGTCAGGACATGGGTGATCATCGGGTCGATCTCGATCTTGCCCTGCATGTACCAGTCGACGATCTTCGGCACATCGGTGCGCCCGCGCGCGCCGCCAAAGGCCGACCCCTTCCAGACCCTGCCCGTGACCAGTTGGAACGGACGCGTCGAAATCTCCTTACCGGCCTCCGCGACGCCGATCACCACCGACACGCCCCAGCCACGGTGGCAGGCCTCCAGCGCCTGACGCATCACAATGGTATTGCCGGTGCAGTCGAACGTGTAGTCGGCGCCACCCTCGGTCAATGCCACCAGATGCTGGACGATATCGCCCTCGATCTTCTGCGGATTGACGAAATGGGTCATGCCGAAGCGCTGGCCCCATTCGGCCTTGCGGTCGTTGATATCGACGCCGATGATCTTGTCGGCACCCACCATGCGGGCCGCCTGAATGACATTCAGGCCGATACCACCCAGGCCGAACACCACGACATTGGAACCCGGTTCCACCTTGGCCGTGTTGGTCACCGCACCCACGCCCGTGGTCACGCCGCAGCCGATATAGCAGGAGGACTGGAACGGCGCGTCCTCGCGGATCTTGGCAACCGCGATTTCCGGCAGGACGGTGAAGTTGGAGAAAGTGGAACAGCCCATGTAATGGAAGACCGGCTGGCCCTTATAGCTGAACCGCGATGTGCCGTCGGGCATCAGGCCCTTACCCTGCGTGGCGCGGATCGAGGTGCACAGGTTGGTCTTGCGCGACAGGCAGCTTTTGCACTGGCGGCATTCCGGGGTGTAGAGGGGGATGACATGGTCGCCGGGCTTCAGGCTGGTAACCCCTGCCCCCACTTCGCGCACGATCCCGGCCCCTTCATGGCCCAGGATGGAGGGGAAGATGCCTTCGCTGTCGAACCCGTCCAGCGTGTAGGCATCGGTGTGGCAGATCCCCGTCGCCATGATCTCGATCAGCACCTCGCCCGGCTTGGGCCCTTCCAGGTCCAGTTCGACGATTTCCAGCGGCTTCTTGGCCTCGAAAGCGACGGCGGCGCGGGTCTTCATGGCGGTCTTATCCGGTCAGGGGTCGTGAAAGGGTTCGCCCGGCGAGGGTCGCACGGACAGGTCGGGGGCGACAATAGCTTGAAAGCCCTGGCAACGATCATGCATTTTGGCAAATGATTATTGCTGTGTGGGAACAATCATGGGCTCCTGGGACGGGATCGACAGTTTCATCGCCGTCTGCGAGACGGAAAGCTTCTCCGCCGCCGCAGCCCGCCTGGGCGTCTCCACTTCCCATGTCAGCCGGGAGGTGGCGCGACTGGAGGACCGGCTGCAGGTCCGCCTGCTTTACCGCACCACGCGGCGGGTCAGCGTCACCGATGCAGGGCGCACCTTTCTGGAACGCTGCCGCCGGCTGGTGGAGGAACGGGAGGAAGCGTTCGCCACCGTCAGCGAAAGCGACGGCGCCCCGCGCGGCCATCTGCGCCTCACCTGCTCCATCGCCTATGGCGAACGCTTCATCGTGCCCCTGGTCAACCGCTTCCTGCTGACCCATCCGCAGTTGTCGGTCAGCATTGATCTGACCAACCGGCTGACCGATCTGGTGGGTGAAGGGTTCGATCTGGCGGTGCGCACCGGCACCAGCCTGGATGACAGCCGCCTGATTGCCGTGCGTCTGGCGTCACGCCGCCGCTATCTTTGTGCCGCCCCCGCCTATCTGGAACGGCATGGCGCGCCGGGCTGCCTGGATGATCTGGCCCACCACCAGTGCCTGATGGGCACTGCCGACCTGTGGCATTTCGAGGATCAGGGCCGGCAGGTCTCCTTCCGGCCTGTCGGCAGCTGGCGCTGCAACAGCGGCTTTGCCGTGCTGGACGCTGCACGCCAGGGGCTGGGCCTCTGTCAACTACCGGATTTCTATGTGGAAACGGAGCTGGCGACCGGAACATTGGTCAGCCTTCTGGACCGTCACCGCCCGCCGGACGAAGGGATCTGGGCGGTTTATCCCCATCGCCGTCACCTGTCGCCCAAGGTTTCGCTGCTGGTGGATTACCTGAAATCCCATGTCGGTCGGCTGTGACATCTACGGGGAAGATCACCCAAACCTCAGCCATTCTTGATAAAACATGGTCTAATATAGCAGTAGAAACAGAGTCCTAGGACCATCGGCAGGATTGACGGAAAAGTCCGGTCGCTGATGATGGCACGTCATCTCCCCATTTTCCGCGGGAAACCCGACTTGACCGGCACCATGCAGCATCTGACCGCCGATAGTCTGGCGGGGGAACGGCACCTGCGCGTGCTGATCGAAAGCGTGCATGACTACGCCATCTATATGGTGGACCCCAACGGCATCGTGGTCAGTTGGAATGGCGGAGCGCAGCGCTTCAAGGGCTATCGCGCCAGTGAAATCATCGGTCAGCATTTCTCACGCTTCTTCCGGGCGGAGGATGTGCGCGACGGGCTTCCCGCCCGCGTGCTCGCCACAGCACTTGCCGAGGGCCGGTTCGAGGCTGAAGGCTGGCGCGTGCGCAAGGATGGCGGCCATTTCTGGGCCAGCGTGGTGGTCGAACCGGTGCGTGACGATGACGGGACCCTGATCGGTTTCGCCAAGGTCACCCGCGACATCACCGAACGCCGTCAGGCGCAACAGGCGCTGGAGGAAGCGCGCGAGGCCCTGTTCCAGGCACAGAAGCTGGAAACCGTGGGTCGGCTGACCGGCAGCGTGGCGCATGATTTCAACAACCTTCTGCAGGTGATCGGCAACAGTCTGGAACTGGTTTCCGCCCGCCTGCCCCCGGACCTGCCGGATGTGCAGCGCCATATGGCGACGGCGCGGTCGGCGCTGGAAACCGCTGGGGCCGTCACACAGCGGCTTCTGGCCTTTGCCCGGCGTCAACCATTGCAGCCCGAAGCCGTCGATCTGAATGCCCTTGCCCGTGGCATGGCCGAACTGGTCCGCCGGTCGGTGGGGGAGGATGTGCTGCTGCGCCTTGATCTGACCGACGATATCTGTTCCGCCTGGGCCGACCCGCATCAGGTGGAAAGCGGTATCCTCAACCTCGCTGTCAATGCCCGCGATGCTATGCCCGATGGCGGCACCCTGACCATCGCCACCCGCATGCGCCATATCGACCGCGCTGCCGCCGCCGCAAACGAGGTGGAGGAAGGCGAGTATGCCACCCTGTCCGTGGCCGATACCGGTATCGGCATGTCGGCGGAGGTGCTGGCCCGCGCCGTCGAGCCCTTCTTCACCACCAAGCCGGTCGGCCATGGCACCGGCCTTGGCCTGTCGCAACTATATGGGTTTGCGCGGCAATCGGGTGGCTTCCTGACCCTGGACAGCCGGGAGCGACGGGGAACAAAGGTGACGCTGCACCTGCCCTGCCACATCTTTTCCGCCGCCGAACCGTCGGGGGAGCAAGGTCCGGCGATGCCGCCCGAAACCCCGTCATCGATCTATCGCCTGCTGCTGGTGGAGGATGAGGTGCTGATACGCCTTGTCCTGGCCGAGGCGCTGGAGGAACAGGGGCATGTGGTACATCAGGCGGGCAATACCGATGCGGCCCTGGATATCCTGTCGGACCATCCGGACATTCAATTCCTGGTCACCGATGTCGGCCTGCCCGGCACCAATGGACGGCAATTGGCGGAGCTGGCGCTGGGCCGCTGGCCGGGGCTGAAAGTGTTGTTCCTGACCGGCTATATCGACCGGGCCGACACGTCCCGCCTGCCCCCCGGCACCCAGATGCTGACCAAGCCGACCAGCATCGATGCGCTGCTGGCCAAGCTGCGGCAGATGGCGACGGGGTAGCCGGCATTACGCCGGCATGCCCTGCGAAACGCCGTCAATTACCCTGCATATCGACAGATCGCCGCCTTCCGATCGGCGGCGGCGGGCGGCACCATTCCCCGTAAACACCTTTCGGGAAACGGGGAACATTATGAAGAACATCCTGCTGCTGGGCGCCGGCAAGATCGGCATCGCCATCACCCTGCTGCTGCGCCGGACCGGTGATTACACCGTGACCGTCGCCGACCACAGCGCCGATGCCCTGAAGCGGTTCACCGACCTGGGTGTGGACACGGTGCAGTTGGACATCAATGACGGCGCCGCCCTGCGCAAGACCATGGCCGGCAAGTACGCGGTGCTGAACGCCCTGCCCTTCCATACGACCTCTACCGTCGCCTATGGCGCCTATGATGCCGGCATCCATTATTTCGACCTGACCGAGGATGTGGCCAGCACGCGTGTGGTGAAGGAAGTGGCCGCCAAGGCCGGCAGCGCCTTTGTCCCGCAATGCGGGCTTGCCCCCGGTTTCGTCTCCATCGCGGCCCATGGTCTGGCCGCCGGCTTCGACAGCTTGCGCGATGTGCAGCTGCGCGTCGGTGCCCTGCCCCGCTATCCCACCAACGCCCTGAAATACAACCTGACCTGGTCCACCGACGGCCTGATCAACGAATATCTGAACCCGTGCGAGGCCGTGCAGGACGGCAAGAATGTCGAGCTGCCGCCCCTGGAAGACCTGGAAGAATTCGTGCTGGAGGGTGTCGCCTACGAGGCATTCAACACCTCCGGCGGCCTGGGCTCGCTGACCGAGACGCTGGCCGGCAAGGTGGAGAACCTGACCTACAAGTCAGTGCGCTATCCCGGCCACTGCGCCATCATCAAGCTGCTGGTGGAGGATCTGCGTCTGGCCCGTCGCCGTGACCTGTTGAAGGAAGTGCTGGAAGAGGCCCTGCCCATCACCATGCAGGATGTCGTCCTGGTCTTCTGCACCGTCAGCGGCAAGCGCCATGGCCGTCTGGAACAGGAAAGCATCGTCCGCCATATCCATGGTGAAGAGGTCGAAGGCCAGTTCCTGTCGGCCATTCAGATGAGCACGGCTGCCGGCATCTGCGCCATGCTGGACCTGCAGGCAGCGGGCCACCTGCCCTCCAAGGGCTTTGTCCGTCAGGAGCAGATGCCACTGGACCTGTTCCTTTCCAACCGTTTCGGAAAGGTTTATGCGTGAGGGCTCGGTCTCTGAACTGACACTCCTCTTTCTCGTCATCCCGGCGAAAGCCGGGACCCAGGAGCCACCGGATCATACCTTCAAGCAGCGTTTATGAGCGCCGCCGAAAGGTCGGGCGCTTGGCCCCTGGGTCCCGGCTTTCGCCGGGATGACGAGAGATGAGAATGAAACCTAGACAATAGACAGCCATCCATACCGGAGTTCCGCCCCATGTCCGCCACCGCCGCCCTTCTGGACCGTCTGGGCATCGCCCATCTCGTCGCTGACGGGGACATCGTTTCCCGGTCCCCCATCGACGGCGCCCGCCTGGGTTCCGTGAAGGCGCACAAAGCCGCCGAGGTTGATGCCGCCTTGGCCCAGTCCGCCGCCGCCTTCAAGGCCTGGCGCACCGTCCCTGCCCCGCGCCGGGGCGAGTTGATCCGCCTGTTCGGTGAGGTGCTGCGCGAGCATAAGGCCGACCTGGGCGCGTTGGTGACGCTGGAAGCCGGCAAGATCGTCCAGGAAGGCCTGGGCGAAGTGCAGGAGATGATCGACATCTGCGACTTTGCCGTTGGCCTGTCGCGGCAGTTGCACGGCCTGACCATCGCTTCGGAGCGTCCCCGCCACCGCATGGTGGAGACGTGGCAACCGCTGGGCCCCGTCGCCATCATCACCGCCTTCAACTTCCCCGTCGCCGTCTGGGCCTGGAACGCGGCCCTGGCCGTGGTTTGTGGCGATCCGGTGATCTGGAAGCCGTCGGAAAAGACGCCGCTGACGGCGCTGGCCACCCAGGCCCTGTTCGAAAAGGCCCTGGCCCGCTTCGGCGACGCGCCCGCAGGATTGTCGCAGTTGCTGTTCGGTCTGCGCGAGGTGGGTGAGCAGATCGCCGCCGACCCCCGCGTGCCGCTGGTCAGCGCCACCGGCTCCACCCGCATGGGCCGCGAGGTCGCTCCGGTCGTGGCCAAGCGCTTTGGCCGCTCCATCCTGGAGCTGGGCGGCAACAATGCCATGATCGTCACGCCGTCAGCCGACCTGAAACTGGCCGTGCGCGCCATCCTGTTCGCCGCCGTGGGCACCGCCGGTCAGCGCTGCACCACCCTGCGCCGTCTGATCGTGCATACCGATTGCTATGACAAGGTGGTGTCGGCGGTGAAGAATGCCTTTGCCGCCATTCAGCCGGGCGACCCGCGCAATGCCGGCACCCTGATGGGTCCGCTGGTCGACAAGGCCGCCTTTGAAGCCGTGACCAAGGCCCTGGATGCCGCCAAGGCACAGGGCGGTACCGTCCATGGCGGTGGCCGCGCCCTGGCCGATACGTTCCCCGATGCCTGGTACGCCTACCCCGCCATCGCGGAAATGCCGGCCCAGACGGAGATCGTTCGCCACGAGACCTTCGGCCCCATCCTCTACGTCCTGCGCTACAGCGACTTCGAAGAGGCCGTGGCCCTGCAGAACGACGTGCCGCAGGGCCTGTCGTCCAGCATCATCACCCGCGACCTGCTGGAGGCCGAGCGCTTCCTGGCCCCCGATGGCTCCGACTGCGGCATCGCCAATGTCAATATGGGCCCCAGCGGTGCGGAAATCGGCGGTGCCTTCGGTGGCGAGAAGGAAACCGGTGGTGGCCGCGAAAGCGGTTCGGACAGCTGGCGGCAATATATGCGCCGCCAGACCTCGGCCATCAATTATGGCACGTCCCTACCGCTGGCCCAGGGGATTGAGTTCCCCGAGCTGTGATAGGATGCGTGACTTTCGGGTTCGTCAGTTCCCAATAGGCTGCTAAAGCCTTCATCACCGTCATCCCCGCGTAAGCGGGGACCCAGCGTGAGGCGCGGTCAGCGCCGATATGAGCCATGTCGCGGCTATCGCCGCTCGCGCTGGGTTCCCGCTTTCGCGGGAATGACGTTGGAGGTATCTGCAACCTGAATAATTTTCAGTTGACCGATCTCAAGGCCCCCGATGGACTCCACCGACGCTCAACAGGATGCCGTTGATACGGCCCTGCTCGCCCTGCTGAAGGCCAATGCCCGTGAACCGGCGGCGTCGCTGGCGCGCAAGCTGGGACTGGCACGGTCGTCGGTACAGGCCCGTATCGCACGGCTGGAACGGCTCGGCGTCATTCAGGGCTATACGCTGCGTCAGGACCCGGGCAGCAGCCGTCTGATCCGCGCCTATGTCCTGCTCTCCACCAACCCCAAGATGCTGTCGCGCATCGTGGCGGAGGTGAAGCGGATCACCGAGGTGGAAAGCCTGTCCGCCATTTCCGGCACCTATGACATGATGGCCGTCATTGCGGCACAGTCGGTGCAAGATATCGACCGGGTCCTGGACCTGCTGGGTCAGGTGCAGGGCGTGGAGCGCACCATGTCATCCCTGGTCCTGTCGGACAAGTTCAGGCGATAAGCGCCGGGCAGAGGATCATCTCAACCGCCTCCCCGGCCTTCGCCGGGGAGGCAACTTTTGGGGGGCACTCCGACTTTCACCCCACCGCGCGACGCGCCAGAACGCCCACAATATTGGCCCGGTACGCTGCATCGGCATGCATATCGCTGTTAAGGCCATCGGCATCCAGAACCAAGCCATCCAGCGCCTCCGCACTGAACCGTGCGCTTAGCGCGGCCTCCGCCGCGTCCCAGCGGAAGACGGAAGGCCCGGCACCCGTCACCGCCACCCGCACCACATCCCCCCGTTTGGCCACGAACACGCCCGCCATGGCGTAACGGCTGGCCGGATTGGGAAACTTGGCATAGCGGGCATGGGACGCGGCAGGGAAGAACACGGATGTCACGACCTCACCGGGCCGCAACGCCGTCTCAAACAGTCCCGTAAAGAATTCCCCGCCCGCAATATCCCGCCGGTCGGTGCGGATCACCGCATCCAGGGCAACCACTGCCGCTGGATAATCCGCCGCCGGGTCGGCATTGGCGATGGACCCGCCGATGGTGCCCCGGTTGCGCACCTGTGGGTCGCCAATATGGGCCGCCAGATCGGCCAAGCCTGGCAGCACCGCGCGCACCCCGTCACTGCCCGCCACGACGGCATGGGTCGCCATGGCCCCGATGCGCACCCCGTCACCCTCCGCCGCAATATCCCGCAATCCCGGCACCGCCGACAGGTCCACCAGGGATGTCGGCATGGCCAGCCGCTGTTTCAGCGTCGGGATCAGGGTCTGGCCGCCAGCCAGGACCTTGGCATCCTCATCTCCCGTCAACAGATCGACGATATCGGACAGGACGGCGGGACGGTGATAGTCGAACCCATACATGGCCTCACCCTTCCCGCATGGCCTGCGCGCCCGCGCGCACGGCCTTCACGATATTCTGGTAACCGGTGCAGCGGCAGAGATTACCTTCCAGTCCCTCGCGTATCGTCGCCTCCTCCAGGTCCGGTGCCGTCCGGGCCAGCTCGATGGCGCCCATCACCATGCCCGGCGTGCAGAAGCCGCATTGCAGGCCATGATGCTCCCGGAACGCCGCCTGCATCGGGTGCAACGCCCCGTCCGGCCCCGTGATCCCTTCGATGGTCAGCACATCCGTGCCGTCGGCCTGCACGGCCAGCACGGCACAGCTTTTGACCGACAACCCATCAAGATGAACCGTACAGGCACCGCACTGGCTGGTATCACACCCGACATGGGTGCCGGTCAGCCCCAGCTCATCGCGCAGCAACTGCGACAGCAGCAGACGCGGGTCCACTTCAAGGCTTACCGGGTTGCCATTGACGGTCAGGGTAATCGCGACGGACATCATGCCCCCTTCAATCTCTTGGCCCTTATCTGTGCCGCCGTTGGTCACTGCGTCAAGCGGCTGCGCACCCCGACACAATTGTCACCGCTTCGTAACAGGCTTGTTACAGCCCTATCGGACTACCCCCATCGCTGGCATCCTTCCGCGCAAAATCCTGTCGGACGGAGGATAAGAAATGCGTTTTGGGTCTTTCGCGCGTGTGGGTCTGCTGCTGGCGGCGGCGTCGGTGGCCTTGGCTGCCCCGGCCCTGGCACAGCAGAAAAAGGTAATGAGTGCCACCGACATGTGGGGGCTGAAGCGGGTGGCATCGCCCGCCCTGTCGCCCGACGGCAAGTCGGCCGTCGTGTCGGTTTCCGTCTTCGACCTGAAGACGGACAAGCGCGCCGCCGATCTGTGGCTGTTTCCTGTCGATGGCGGTCCGGCACGGCAGCTGACCACCGATCCGGCGGCGGAAGCCGATGCGGTGTGGAGCCCGGATGGCAAATATATCGCCTTCACCGCCAAGCGCGACGATGACAAGGCCCCGCAGATCTATGTCCTGCCCGTGAGCGGGGGTGAGGCGAAGCGGGTGACCAGTGTCCCCACCGGTGCCCGCACGCCGAAATGGCTGGCCGATGGCAAGGGGCTGGTCTTCATGGCCCGTGTCTGGACCGACCTGTCTACCTGGGAGGAGCAGGCCAAGCGCCTGAAGGACCGGGAAGAAACCAAAATGTCGGCCAGGGTATGGGACAAGGCGCCCATCGCCTATTTCGACCATTACCTGGACGACCGCGAAAACCACCTCTACGCCACCGACATTGATGGTGCCGCCCCACGCGCCATCACGCTGGGGTCGGGTGTGTCGGTGCAATATAACGAAGGCGGCGCGCCGTTCGATATCTCGCCCGACGGCAAGGAAATCGCCTTCCCCGTGAATGTCGACAAGGTCGGCAACCGGCCCAATATCGACCTGTTCACCATCGCCGTGGCCGGTGGTGCCGCCACCAACATCACACCTGACAACAAGACCGGGCCGGACAGCAACCCCGTCTATTCGCCTGACGGCAAGTCACTGGCCTATAATCAGCGTACCATTTTCGGCTTCTATGGCGAGAATGCGAAGCTGATGGTGCGCGACCGGGCCACGGGTGCCACGCGCAACATCACCGACAGGTTCGACCGGTCGGCCAATGACTTTTCCTGGACCGATGACAGCAGCGCCCTGTATGGCGCGGTCGATGATGCTTCGGTTCAGCGCGTCTATCGCTATGACCCCAAGGGCAAGGAAAAGCCGCGCCGCATCACCGATGGTTCCACGGGCGACGTGACCGATGTGGAAGTGGCCGGCAAGTCGCTGGTGGCCCTGCGTCAGTCGATCAGCGCGCCCGCCGAACTGGTCGCCATCGACGCGAAGTCCGGCAAGGTCCGCGACATTTCCGCCGCCAATGCCCAGACCCTGGCCGGGTTCCAGATGGGCAAGGTGGAAAGCGTCACCTACAAGGGGGCCAACGGCGACGATATCCAGATGTGGGTGGTCTATCCGCCCAATTTCGACCCGGCGAAGAAATATCCTTCCATGATGCTGGTCCATGGCGGCCCGCATAATGCCATCACCGATGCTTTCAGCTATCGCTGGAACGCGCAGGTCTTCGCCGGCTGGGGCTATGTCGTCACTTGGCATAATTTCCACGGGTCCAGCGGCTTTGGTCAGGCCTTCACCGACAGCATCAATCCCGAATGGGGCGAGGTGCCGTATCAGGACACGATGAAGGCCGCCGAATGGCTGATGGCCAAGCCCTTCATCGACAAGGATCGTATGCTGGCCGCCGGTGCGTCTTATGGCGGCTACCTGACCAGCTTCATCCTGGGCCGCGAACATCCGTTCAAGACCCTGGTGATCCACGCCGCCGTCTATAACCTCTATACTCAGTACGCCGCCGATTTCAGCGGCAGCCAGGCACGGTTCAAGGAATTCTGGGACGATCAGGCCAATATCGCCCGCAATTCCCCGCATATGCAGGCCGGTAATTTCAAGACGCCGACTCTGGTCCTGCATGGCGAGCAGGATCTGCGCGTGCCCATCAACCATGGTATCGAACTGTTCAACACGTTGCAGCGCCGGGGCGTGGAAAGCCGTCTGGTCTATTTCCCCGACGAGAACCACTGGGTCCTGAAACCGCAGAACAGCGTCTTCTGGTATGGCGAGGTTGAACGCTGGACCAAGGCGCATGTGGCGCCGGGGCCGGCTAACTGAGGCCAGAAATCAGGAGGGCGGGACCGAAAGATTCCGCCCTTTTCGTTTGTGTTGTTCCCTCACCCTCCCAAACGCTGGCGCGTTCGGGTCCATCGCTGCCAAGCGATGGGAAGGTGAGGGAACCACGCCCATTATTCCACCCAATGAAATAATGAACTGCCCAACCAACGAATTAACGCCAACGCCTTCATGACCCATTCTGCCCTGGAAGGCCGGGACCGCCGGCCCCTCGAAACCAGGGATCAGAACCATGAAGCTCCACTACCATCCCCTGTCGGGCAATGCCCACCGCGCCCGCCTGTTCCTGTCACTGCTGGCCCTGCCGCATGAACTGGTGGAGGTCGATCTGATGGAAGGCGCGCATAAGCGGTCGGAATTCCTGGCCCTGAACCCGTTCGGGCAGGTGCCGGTGCTGGAGGATGACGGGGTTGTGATCCCGGACAGCGTCGCCATCCTGATCTATCTGGCCAAAAAGCATGGCGGCAACTGGTTGCCCGAGGATGCGGAAGGGGCCGCTGCGGTTCAGCGCTGGCTGTCTGTCGCCACGGGTGATCTGGCCTTCGGGCCGGCGGCGGCCCGCCTGATCACGCTGTTCGGTGCAAAGCTGAACCCCGATGAAGTGGTGGCCCGCGCCCATCTGATGCTGGGCCGGCTGGAGGCGCATCTGGAGGACCGTGACTGGATGGTCGGCACGCGTCCCACCATCGCTGACGTCGCGCTCTATTCCTACCTGTCCAGCGCGCCGGAGGGGAATATCGACCTCACCGCCTATCGCCATGTGAAGGCCTTCCTGACCCGGATCGAAGGGCTTCCCGGCTTCGTGCCGTTCGCCCGCAACAAGGTCGGCCTGTTCGCCTGAAACCCGACAGCCCAAAGCGATGGAGGGGATGATGAGCGCCAAGCGGCCCATCTGGCATGAAGGTGAAACGGCCCTCCAGGAAAAGCTGGGCGTGGCTGCGCGGATGCAGGATGTGGGACAGCGGGTCATCCGTGACCACATGCCCCAGCAGCATCGCGACTTCTATGCCCATGCCCCCTTTATCGTGGCAGGGTCGGTGGATGGTGCCGGCGATGCCTGGGCCACGCTGCTGGCCGGTGGGGCGGGGTTCATCACCTCCCCCACCGCCACGCGGCTGGACATCCAGGTCCCGCTGGCCCCGCAGGACCCGGCCAGTGCCGGCATGAATAAAGGCGACGCCATCGGCCTGCTGGGGATTGAGTTGCACACCCGCCGCCGCAACCGCGTCAACGGCATCATCCGGGCAAGCCATCCCGGCCTGCTGCGGTTTGAGGTGGATCAGAGCTTCGGCAATTGCCCGCAATATATCCAGCTGCGCGACGTCGCCCTGGTCCGCGACCCCGCCGAACCCTTCAGGGGCGAGGTGCAGGAAAGCAGCCAGATCGACGCCACCGCACGCGCCATGATCGAAGGCACCGATACATTCTTCGTCGCCTCCTATGCCGACCGGGACGGGCACCGTCAGGTCGATGTCTCCCACCGGGGCGGCAAGGCGGGGTTTGTGCGCGTCGGTGATGACGGCACCCTGACCATTCCGGATTTCGCCGGCAACCTGTTCTTTTCCACGCTGGGCAACATCCTGCTGAATGGCAAGGCCGGGCTGGTCTTTGTCGATTTCGCCACCGGCGACATGCTGCACCTGACGGGTGACGCGACCCTGATCCTGGACGGGCCGGAGGTGGCTTCGTTTCAGGGGGCCGAACGGCTATGGACCTTCCGCCCCCGCTGCGTGGTGCATCGCCCGGCGGCCCTGCCCCTGCGCTGGTCTTTTCAGCCGCAGGGCTGGTCGCCCAATTCCCTGATGACGGGTGATTGGCAACAGGCGGCGGACCGGCTGCGCGCCGCCGATCTCTCCACCCAATGGCGGCCCTTCACGGTTGCCCGCATCGTGGAGGAATCGTCCAGCATCCGTTCCTTCCACTTGGCTCCCGCCGACGGGGCCGGCCTGCTGCCGCATCTGGCGGGACAGCATCTGCCCATCCGCCTGACCCTGCCTGGCCAGGACAGACCCGTGATCCGCACCTACACCCTGTCGGTGGCGCCGTCTGATGGCTATTACCGGATCAGTGTAAAGCGCGACGGGCTGGCCTCCCAATACCTGCACGACCATGTCCGCCGCGGCGACCGGATCGAGGCGCGCGCCCCCGCCGGTGCCTTCACCATAGACGCGGGCGAGAAGCGCCCCGCTGTCCTGCTGGCCGCCGGGGTGGGCATCACGCCGATGCTGGCCATGCTGCGCCACATCGTCTACGAAGGGCTGCGCACCCGGTCCATCCGCCCCACCATCCTGTTCCAGGCCGCCCGCACCAGGGCTGAACGCGTATTCGACCGCGAACTGGCCGACCTGGTCGCGTCGGCGGGCGGTGCCGTGCGGGTCATCCGGGTGTTGAGCGACCCGGACGATGCCATGCAGGGCCGCGACTACGATGTCGCCGGCCGCATCGACACCGCCCTTCTGAAGGAACACCTGTCCTTCAACGACTATGATTTCTATCTCTGCGGCCCGCCCGCCTTCACCCAGGCGCAGTATGACGGTCTGCGCGCCCTGACCATCGCCGACCACCGCATCCATGCCGAAGCCTTCGGCCCCTCCTCCCTGACCCGCAGCACCGACAGCGCCAAACCGGCATCACCGCAGCCACCACCCGCCACCGCCCCGGTCCCCGTGACCTTCACCACCTCGGCCAAGGAGGCCCGCTGGACCCCCGGTTCCGGCACCCTGCTGGAACTGGCGGAGGCGCGCGGCCTGTCCCCAGAATTCAGCTGCCGTGGCGGCACCTGCGGCAGTTGCAAGACCAGGCTGCTGGCCGGTGCCGTCAGCTATCTCAAGCAACCCACCGCCCCGCGCAGCGCCGACGAGGTGCTGATCTGCTGCGCCGTACCCAGCGGGGATCAGCCTTTGCAACTCGATATCTAACCAAGGGTCATCGACGATGACCCTTGGAGGCTGGCGACCGCCAGCCCGGCGCATGAGGGAAAATGTACAACCAAGGAGAACCACCATGTCCCGTCCCCCCCTGCCCCCCTTCACCGAACAATCCGCCATCGAGAAGGTGCGTCTGGCCGAAGATGGCTGGAACAGCCGCGATCCGGCCAAGGTGGCGCTGGCCTATACTACCGACACCCGCTGGCGCAACCGCGCCGAGTTCGTAAACAGCCGGGCGGAAGCAGAGGCCTTCCTGGCCCGCAAATGGAACCGGGAGCTGGAATACCGCCTGATCAAGGAACTCTGGGCCTTCACCGGGAACCGCATCGCGGTGCGCTACGCCTATGAATATCGTGACGACAGCGGCCAATGGTACCGCGCCTATGGCAACGAGAATTGGGAATTCGCGGAGGATGGCTTGATGCGCGCCCGCCATGCCAGCATCAACGAACACCCGATCACCGAGGCCGACCGCAAGTTCCGCTGGCCGCAGGGCCGCCGGCCTGATGACCATCCGGGGCTGAGCCATTTCGGATTCTGAGGGGCACCCTCACCCTCCCACGCCTTACGGCGCGGGCCCCTCCCTCTCCCTGCCAAGCGGGCGAGGGGCTAAATTTTCACCCCTCGCCCACGAAGGTGGGAGAGGGAGGGGCCCAAGCCTGCCAAGGCTTGGGAGGGTGAGGGAACAACAGACCCAATCAATATCCTCCGCCAATGCTATGCTATCCCTCCCCAAAACCCCAACGAAAGGAACAAGGATGGATCGCTGGCAGTCCATGCGCATCTTCGTGAAGGTCGCGGAGACGGCCAGCTTTGCCGAGGCGGCGCGCCAGTTGAACCTGAGCGCGCCGGCGGTCACCCGCGCCATCGCGGCGCTGGAGGAAACCATTGGTGCGCGCCTGTTCGTGCGCACCACCCGCTCGGTCAAGCTGACGGAGGGTGGGGGCCGGTATCTGGAGGATTGCCGCCGCATCCTGTCCGATATCGTGGAGGCGGAGGCCGCCGCCGGCGGTTCCTATGCCACGCCCACCGGCACCCTGTCGGTCACGGCCCCGCTGCTGTTCGGGCAGATGCATGTGCTGCCCATCCTGTTGGACTACATGGATGCCCATCCCGCCATGGCGGTACGTACCCTATTCATCGACCGCTCTGTGAACATCATTGATGAAGGCGTCGATGTCGCCGTGCGCATCGGCCACCTGCCCGACAGCGCCTTTACCGCCATCCGCGTCGGGCGGGTGCGGCGCGTCATCTGCGCCTCCCCCAGCTATCTTGCAGAACATGGCGAACCGGAAAGCCCTGCCGACCTGAACCGCCACCGTATCGCTGCCCCCACCAGCGCCTGGGCCATCAATGAATGGCGGTTCAAGGGGGACCAACGTCTGACGGTCCGCCCCGCCCTGCAATGCAACACCAACGAGGCGGTGATCAGTGCCGCGCTGGCCGGCTGGGGCCTGACGCGGGTGCTGCATTATCAGGTCGGCCCGGCCCTGGCCGCCGGCAAGCTGCGCATCGTGCTGGCGGAGCATGAGGAGGAGCCGGTGCCCGTGCATGTCCTGCATCCGGAGGGTCGGCACGCCCCTGCCAAGGTCCGGGCCTTTGTCGACATGGCGGTCGACCGGCTGCGCGCCAACCTGCTGCTGAACGGGTAGCGGGACTGCCCCACCCTTGCTACCCTGCCGATATAACAAACGGGGAAACGCAGGGATGAACATCAGGGCATTGATCCTTCTCGCATTGTTAGCGGTACCGAACGCCGCCGCCGCCGCCGCCGATGCCCCCCTGGCCCGCACAGAAGCGGGGACGGTGCGCGGCCTGTCTGCCGAGGGTGTGGACAGGTTCCTGGGCATCCCCTTCGCGGTCCCGCCCGTGGGTGATCTGCGCTGGCGCCCCCCGGCCCCTGCCGCTGCCTGGAATGGCGAACGCCCGGCCACCACCTATGGCGCCGACTGTGCGCAAAAGCCCTTTATCGGTGATGACGCCCCACTGGCGACCATTCCGGCGGAGGATTGCCTGTTCCTGAATGTCTGGCGGCCGGCGGGGATGGCCGGAAAGCGGCTGCCGGTCATGGTCTGGATCCATGGCGGCGGCTTCGTGAATGGCGGCACCTCCCCCGCCATCTATGACGGGTCGCGCATGGCGCGTGACCGGGTGGTGGTGGTCAGCGCCAATCACCGGCTGGGCCGTTTCGGTTTCTTCGCCCATCCTGCCCTGACGGCGGAGGCGGCGGGCGGCCCCACCGCCAATTTCGGCTTCATGGACCAGATCGCGGCCCTGCGCTGGGTCGCGGCCAATATCGCCGCCTTCGGTGGGGACCCGTCCAACGTCACCATCTTCGGGGAAAGTGCCGGCGGGGAATCGGTCAATGTCCTGCTGACCACGCCGCTGGCCGCCGGCCTGTTCCACAAGGCCATTGCCATGTCGGGCGGGGGGCGGAACACATTGCTGCCCTCCCCCGGTTTCAAGGAAGGGGAGGCCATCGGCGCCCTGTTCGCCCGCAACCAGGGGATCGAGGGCAGCGGGCCGGAGGCGCTGGCCGCCCTACGCGCCCTGCCGGCGGAACGGCTGGTGGGTAACTTGAACCTCGCCACCCTGGGCGGCACAAAGGATTATTCCGGTCCCGTCATGGGGGTGCCGTCGATGCCCGACGAACCGCTGGCCCTGATGCGGGCCGGCAAGGCGGCGCGGGTCCCCTATATGGTCGGCGCCACCAGCGATGATGGCTGGCATGAGGGCGGCAGCAAGGAGGATGTGCTGTCCCGCTTCGGTCCCCTGCGGGACGAGGCGGCACGGATTTACGATCCCACCGGCACCGACACGGCGGATAAGGTGGGCCACCGCGTATCAGGCGATGCCATCTTCATCGAACCCGCCCGCGCCACGGCCCGCGCCATGGTGGCACTGGGCGTGCCCGTCTATCACTACCGCTTCTCCTATGTCGCCGAACGCATGCGCGACCGCTGGCCCGGCACACCGCATGCCAAGGAACTGCCCTTCGTGTTCGACCATGTACTGCCGCGCTATGGCAGCCGGACGACATCGGCGGATTTGGCCATGGCACCCCGCCTGCGTGCCTACTGGACCCGCTTTGCCAAGACGGGTGTCCCCGCCCCCGCCGGTGATCCAGTCGCCCCCTTGTTCAAGGCGGGTGAGGAAAAACTGATCGATTTCAGCAATGACGGCCCGGTCGTGACGACCGATCCGCTGCGGGCCCGCCTGGACCTGACCGAACGGCGGCTGGATGGGCGGCCATGAAAAAAGCCCGGCCCCTTTTCGGGGGCCGGGTCCATCAGGATCAAGTCTTATGGGAGGGTGGTCCAACAGGGTTCCGCGCCCGAGGAAGGGGAAAGCGGTATCGGCACCACACTGATCCTTTATTTATAGGATAAATCTGATCAGTCAAGCCTGCGGCCTTTGCAGTCGCGAAAATTATCATATATATCCCAAGCAAGCTCAGGGATCGGCTCAACGACCCTTCCACGGGGGAAAACCATATGCGACGCGGGCCATTCATTGCCGGCGACTGGGGTACCAGCAATCTGCGCCTGTGGCTGTGCGCGGACGATGGCACCGTGCTGGACCGGGCGGAAGGGCCGGGTGTGGCCGCCGCCACGGGCCGGCTGGAAGCGGTGTTTCTTGACGCGACGGCGGCTTGGCGCGCGGCCCATGGCCCCCTGCCCGCCCTGATGTGCGGCATGGTCGGCTCCACCATCGGCTGGGTGGAAGCGGCATATCATCCTTGCCCTGCCGATGTACGATCGCTGGCCACCGGCCTGACGCGATTCACCGCCGCCGAGGCAGAGATCGCCATCGTGCCGGGCCTTTCGACGCGCACCGCCCTGGACGCACCCGACGTGATGCGCGGGGAGGAGACGCAGATTCTGGGCGTACTGGCGACCAGACCGGAGCTGGCACGGGGCCACCACCTGCTCTGCCTGCCCGGCACCCACGCCAAATGGGCGCTGCTGATTGATGGACGGGTGGAGAATTTCCAGACCGGCTTCACGGGCGAGCTGTTCGCCCTGCTTCGGCAGCACAGCGTGCTGGGCCGGGGCACCGACGGCTTGCAGCCGCAGGTAGGGCCGGCCTTCACCCTGGGCGTTGAACGCGCCCTGTCGGGCGTCAGCCTGTCGCATCTGCTGTTCCAGGCACGGTCGCGGCAATTGCTGGACGGCATGAATGCGCAGGATGCCCTGTCCTTCCTGTCCGGTCTGGTCATCGGGGGCGATGTCGCGGGCGGGCTTGCCATGATGGCCGGTCTGACCGACGCGCCGGTGATCCTGGTGGCCAGCCCGGCCCTGATCCAGTCCTATAAGGCTGCCCTGTCCGTCGCGGGGCGGGGCGGCATCGGCCTTGATGGCGGTGACCTTGCCCTGGCGGGCCTGCTTTCCATCCGCGCCGCAACCCTTGCCGGAAACCTGTGATGACCCATCCGCTTGACCGTTTCCTGACCGAAAGCCCCCTGGTCGCCATCCTGCGCGGCGTCACGCCCGATACGGTGCTGGCCATCGGGCAGGCGCTGTTCGATGCCGGTTTCCGCGCCATCGAGGTGCCGTTGAACAGCCCGGACCCGTTCGACAGCATCGCCATCCTGGCCCGGCATTTCGGTGACACCTGTCTGGTGGGCGCCGGCACCGTTCTGACACCGGAGGCGGTGGAAAAGGTGGCGGCGGCAGGTGGCCGGCTGATTGTCACCCCCAATACCGATCCTGCGGTCATCACGCGCGCGGTGGAACTGGGCCTGCTGCCCATGCCCGGATTCGCCACCGCGACGGAGGCCTTTGCCGCCATCAAGGCCGGCGCGCGGCACCTGAAACTGTTCCCCGCCGCCACCTATGGTCATGGCCATATCAAGGCCCTGTCGGCGGTGATGCCGGCGGATGTGAAGCTTTATGCCGTCGGCGGCGTCGGGGCGGACAACCTGTCCGTCTGGCGGGCGGCGGGCGTGGCCGGTATCGGCGTGGGCAGCGAAATCTTCAAGCCCGGCCTGACGGCAGATCAGGTTGGCATCCGGGCACAGCAGATTATATCGGCATGGTGCAGGACAGCTGATTGATATCGTTGTCTTGCCTTTATCTGCCGCCTGCTGAATATGCTATTGGGCACGAATGATCAGGGGCGCCGCCGGGGTGGCGGTTGACCGAAGGGGGAGCGGAAACGCATGAGCGTGAATGAACGGGGCTTGCGCGCGGAATCCGGCCGGAACTTCACCTATGGCATTCTTCAGCAGCTTGGCGTCGATATTGTTACCGGTACCTATGGCCATTCCAATCCGTTCCCGACGGAGGCGGAACTGTGCAAGCGGCTGGGCGCCAGCCGGTCGGTGCTGCGCGAAGCGGTGAAGATGCTGACGGCCAAGGGCCTGCTAAAGGCCCGGCCGCGTCAGGGCACCTGGATCGAGCCGGAGCGCAACTGGAACCTGCTAGACCCCGATGTGCTGCGCTGGTTGCTGGAGCGGAAATTTTCGCCGGCCCTGCTTCTGGAATTCACACAGGTGCGCCTGGCCATCGAACCGGTGGCGGCATCGCTGGCCGCCCGTCATGCCGATGACAAGGCAAGGGCCGCAATCCGGGCGGCAATGGCCCGCATGCAGGCTGCCGAACTGGGCGATGATGACCCCCTGACCTCCGACATCGCCTTCCATGTGGCGGTGCTGGAGGCGACGGGAAACCGGTTCTATGCTCAGCTGCGTGACGTCATCGACGCCGCCCTGCGCACCTCCATTCGCCTGACCAATCGCCGCAAGGGCGTTCGGTTGGCCAGCGTTGCCGACCATCAGAAGGTGGCTGACGCCATCAATGCCGGTAACGCGGACGAAGCAGCAATCGCCATGCGCCACCTGATCGTGGAGGCCATGACCTTGATCGAAAATGCCATTGCCACCGGCGAACTGTCGGATTGATTGAGAAGGGCTTAGCGCCACCATTTCCGCATCGGCTCTTAACGAGCAGGCGTTTATATGGCCTCCCCGGCATGGGACAGGGAGGCCATATTTTTCTACTCACAAAAGCCCCTACAGCGGCTTGATGCCCTGCCCGTAATTGAACACCGAATCCCGGTCATACTTGGTTTTCACCTCCCGCAGCCGGGTCAGGTTCTCCCCATAGTAAGCCTTGGCCCAATCATCCAGCGAGGGGTCGGGGAAATTCTGATAGGCACCGACAGCCGAGAATGTCCGGTTGGCCAGCGCATAGAAATCCTTCTGCCAGGTCAGATTGTCATTGATCAGGCCCTGCGGGTCCGTCGGCTGCCACCAGTTCATCTCCACCGAGAACAGCCAGTCATTGCCGCGATGGACATAGGCGGTGGCGTCGGCCTGCATGTCGTTGCAGGCCCCGCCCGTCTGGAAGAACTTGTAGGCGACGGGCATGGAGGTGCCGGGCTGCAGGCGACCGGCGTCGAACAGGGCCTGCACCCCATCGCGGCTGATCCGCGATGCCTGCACATAACTGGACTTCTCCTGGTAATAGTAGGGGTAGGTTTCTTCGGCCAGATAATCCTGCGCCACCCAATAGGGGATGTCCTCATGGACCCAGACCTTCTGGGCCGTCTCCCATAGCGGGCCGAACATGTCCTTCAGGGTCTTGCCCTTGGTCTTGTGCAATTGCGCCAGGATCGACACTTCGCTGCCGATCCCCTGGCAGCGCTGCTGGATGCTGGGCAGGGTGACATTGATCTTGCTGCCGAACGTGTTGGGCATGTTGGGCAGCCGGGTCAGCAGCGCATGCAGAACATCGGCCTGCTTGTCCGTCCATTTCAACTGACAGACAGACACGGTCTCTGCGGGGAAGGTGCGCAGCAGGAATTCCGTATTGATACCGAAATTGCCACCGGCCCCGCCCCGGCAGGCCCAGTAAAGGTCGCTGTCATTCTTGGCATCGGCCTTGTGGATCTTGGCATCCGCCGTCACCACCGTGGTGCCGGCCAGAAGGTCGGACGCGATGCCGTACATCCGCATGCTGAACCCGATACCGCCGCCCAGCAGGAAGCCGGCGGCGCCCACCGCGTCGCAACGGCCATGGGTGATGGTAAGGCCCGCACGCTCCAGGTCCTTATAGACCAGGGCGTTGCCGGTGCCGCCCTTGACACGGACGATGCCTTCCTTCTTGTCCACCACCTCGACGCCGGCCATCAGCGACATGTCGATCAACAGACCGTTGGTGGAGGAATAGCCCGCGTAATTGTGCCCGCCCGACCGCACGGCAAAGGGCAGCCCCTGCTGCTGCACCCAGTTCAGGGCACCCTGCACATCCTCCGTCTTCAGACAGCGGGCAATACCCATGGGCAGGGTGTTGTAGCGCAGGTTGTTGGGCCGGCAGACATCGTTGAAGAACGGGTCCTGCGGGCGCAACACGCCGCCGCTGACCCGGCTGGCCAGATCGCTCCAGGCCGATACCGGCGGGCAGGCATTGGCCGGCATGGCGGCCCGCGCCGCACCCCAGGGCATGGAGGCAGCCAGCGGCGCCACCGCCGCGAACTTGCCCGCCCCCACCAGGAAATTGCGACGAGACGGCTCGATATTGCGCAGCATCATTCCCTCCCCAAGGATATTATCGCTTAGGTTTATAATGGCATATGCGCAATCGCGTCAACGTGGTGATATGACTTGCTAGAGTTCTGGGTTCATTCCGATACCGGAATAGTTTTCCCTACCGAAAATCTTCTATTTCGATCCCGAAACGTTTCAACTTGTCATAAAGGGTTTTCTTTGGAACGGCCAATGCTTCCGCCGCCGCCGGCACATCGCCCTTCTGGTCGGTCAGGGCAGCCATGATCAACTGGCGTTCAAATGCCTCCACCTGCGCCGCCAGCCCGACCGCGTCTGCCCCCGCACCCAACAAGGCCGGCAGACCCAGCGCCATACGGTCGGCGACATTGCGCAATTCGCGGACATTGCCGGGCCAGGTATGGGCCAGCAGCGCCTGACGATCCGCCGCCGGCACCAGTGGTGGCGGTGTGCCCAGTCGGTCGCTGGCCGTCAGCAGGAAATGGTCCAACAGCATGGGGATATCCTCGCGCCGCTGCCGCAGCGGCGGGATGGACAGGGGCACGACATTCAGCCGGAAATACAGATCCTCGCGGAACCGCCCCTGCTTCGACAGCGCGCCCAGATCCTCCTTGGTGGCCGCGACAAAGCGGATATTCAGCGCGATGGAGCGGTTGGAGCCCAGCCGTTCCACCCGCCGGTCCTGCAGCACGCGCAGCAGCTTCACCTGGGCTGCCATCGGCATGCTTTCGATCTCGTCCAGGAAGACGGTGCCGCCATCGGCGAATTCCAGCCTGCCGATGCGGGTCTTGGCGGCCCCGGTAAAGGCGCCCGCCTCATGCCCGAACAGTTCGCTTTCCACCATACTGTCGGGGATCGCCCCGCAATTGATGGCGACGAACGGCTTGGGCGCGCGCTTGGAGAACTGGTGCAGGGCGTGGGCCACCATCTCCTTGCCGCTGCCCGTCTCACCCAGAATCAGGACATCGGCGCCGGTATCCGCCACCTGCCGGATCAGCTTCTTGACGGCCATCATGCAAGCCGACCGGCCCAGCAGGGCAGCATCCAAGCCATCCTGCTGTACCAGCGCCTGACGCAGCGCCCCCACCTCTGCCACCAGCCGGCGTTTTTCCAGCGCGCGGTTGACGGTGCTGACCAGCCGGTCGGACGCGAACGGCTTCTCGATGAAATCATAGGCGCCGTCGCGCATGGCGCCCACCGCCATGGCAATATCACCATGCCCCGTCATCAGGATGACCGGCAGCCCCGCATCCACACCCTGTGCCGCCTTCAGCAGCGCCAACCCATCCATCCCCGGCAGGCACACATCGGTGATCAGCACATCCGCCCCGTCCCGCTGCAATGCGTCCAGCGCTGGTTCCGCCGCCGCAAAGCCGCGCACGGGCAGGTCGGCCAGTTCCAGCGCCTGTTCCACGCCCAACCGTACGGAATCATCATCCTCCACCAGCAGGATGCGCGGTGCGCCCATGCCCTAAACCCCTTCTGCCGCCGGCAGGTCGATGCTGAAAACCGCCCCGCCATCCTGCCCGTTCGCGGCGGTCAGACTACCATCATGGTCGCGGATGATGCTGGCCGAAATCACCAGCCCCAGGCCAAGGCCGACACCGGGCGGCTTGGTGGTGAAGAACGGTTCGAACAGATGCGGCATATGTTCATCCGCAATCCCCGGCCCCGTATCGACGACGCACAGCTGTACCCGCTCCCCCGCCGCCTCTCCCGTCACCAACACCCGCCGCTGCACCTGACCCGCGACCGCGTCCAGGGCATTGCCGATCAGGTTGACCAGCACCTGTTCCAGGCGCAGCGGGTCACAGCGCACAATCAGCCCATCGGCCAAATCCAGCACGATCTCCGCCCCCACCCGCCGCACCTTTTCGGCCAAAAGCGTCAGGGCATTGTCGGTGGCGCGGGCCACGGCCACATCCTCGGGCCTGTTGTCCGACCGCCGGGCAAAGGTGCGCAGCTGCCCCGTGATCCGCGCCATCCGTTCCGTCAGGCCCGCAATATGGCGCAAATTCTCCTCCACCCGGTCCAGCTTGCCGCGTTCCAGGAACGCCGCCGCATTGTCGGAAAAGGTGCGAAGGGCCGCCAACGGCTGGTTCAGCTCATGCGTGATGCCCGCCGACAGCTGGCCCAGGGCCGCCAGCTTGGCCGCCTGCACCAGATCATCCTGCGCCCGACGCAGGTCCTCGTTCGCGGCGACCAGTTCGGCGGTGCGCGCCGCCACCTCGCGCTCCAGCGCTGCCGCCGAGCGTTCCCAGGCCCGCCTTGTCCGCCGCCGCTGCCGCCAGTAAAGCCAGCCCAACAGGCAGAGTGCTGCCACCCCCACCCCACCGACACGGCCCACAATGCGGGCCATCTGCACCCCGTCCAGGCTGGAAAGAAGGTAAAGCCGCCAGGTCGTGCCCTCCACCGCACTGTCGCTGGCCAGATAGGCCACGGGCGCGCCGGCCAGCGTCACCGTCCCGTCTGTACCCGCGCGCCAGTCCAGCCCACGCAGCGCCACCCCCTCATACTGCCTTGTATCGGCCAGCCGCACCTTCTCCGCATCCGACAGCGGCGTCAGTGTGCGGAAGGTCCAGTCGGGCACCGATGACAGGATCACCACGCCATTGCCATCCACCACCAAAATGCGATCCGACAACCCGGCCCAGCTTTTCTCCACCGGGGCCAGCGACACCTTGACGACGGTAATGCCCAGGGTCAGGCCGCCTTCTTCAAGCGCGCGGGCAAAATAATGCCCCGGTTCCCGGCTGGTGGTACCCACGCCATAGAAGCGCCCCGCCCCGCTGGCCAGCGCCTCGCGGAAATAGGGGCGATAGGCGAAGTTGCGGCCCACGAAACTGTCCGCCTGGCGCCAGTTGCTGGCCGCCAGCGTCGTGCCGCCCGTATCCATCAGGTACAGCGCCGCCGCCCCCGTGCGCGCCGCAATCTGCTCCATATAGATATTCGCAGCTTCCACCGCCCCCGGATCGTCCGGGTTTTGCAACGCGGCGCGCAGGGTGCGTGACAGGCCCAGGATGGCGGGCGTCGTCTCATGCCGCGTCAGCTCACTGCGCAGGCCCGCGACATACAGGTCGCGCTTCGGCCCCGCCTGATCCAGCAACGCGTCCCGGCTGATCCCCGCCGCCAGCTCCCCGCCAGCCCAGGCCAGGACAAGCGCCAACAGGGCGAAGCCCAGCCCGATGATCAGGCCGGTCCCGACCTGTCCCGGACGCGGTGTGGAGGGGGAAATAATCATGGTCGGCCCAGGATAGGATGCGGGCCGGCCCGCCGCAAGGCCACGCCGTCAGCTCTCGGCGCACATGACACCGGGGGCAATTTCAAATCGCACAGGCGTGACCGGTAACAACAGATATTATACATTTCCATTATTCCGCCGTTAATAATTGGCGTGACAGGCTGACCCTGCCTCATCCGGAGGCCCCTGACAGCAGGAAAGGAGTTCGCCTCATGCGTGCAACTTCCATGATCCTTCCCGCCCTTGTCACCGCGCTGTTCCTTCCCTCCCCCGCCCTGGCCCAGATGGCGCCGCCGCCCGTCACCGATGACATCAACCTGTCCTTGCAGGTGGAGGATTGGGTGAAGGCGGAAACGGCGCGCGTCATCCTGGTCGTTGATCTGGCGGGTCAGGCAGGCGGGGTGAACCGCACCGACCTGTTGAAAACCGCCGATGCCATTGCCGACCGCACCGACTGGCGCGTCATCGCCATGGACAAGGTGTCTGACAGCGCCGGCCTGGACCGCTGGCGCGCCATGCTGGAAACAAGGCTGCCGGAGGGGCGGTTGGCGGGGCTGGCCGAACGGGCCAAGCGTGCCAGCAAACCCGGACAGCAGGTTCGCATCGCCGCCGTGCGGTTTGAGCCGACATTGCAGGAGATGGAGGCCGCCCGTTCCGCCCTGCGCGTCAAGCTCTATGCCCGCATCAAGGATGAGATTGCCCTGTTGCAGCAGACCTTCCCCGACCGCCGCTACCGGGTACAAAGCCTGCGCTTCAACGAGGATAGCGGCGGTTATCGCGACACGGCCCCACCGCCGCCACCCTTTATCCCACCACCGGAAATCCAGATCGCAAGCGACGCCATCCGCACGGAAATAATCGAGGAGACGCGCCCCGCTACGGCCACGACCGGCAGCGGCGGGCAGGAGGATAAGATGATCGTGCAGGCCATGGTGTCGCTGGGCGCCTTCGCCAGTCCCACGCAATGAAACGAAAAGGCCCCTTTCCCGATCCGGGAAAGGGGCCTTTGCCGCATAACCCTTACTCCGCCGGGGCCAGCACGGCGCGCGGGCGCTCCAAAGCCTCTTCGATCCCCGTGGGGTTTGCCAGTTCGGCCTGCAGCTTGGCCGTATCCAGCGCCCCTTCCCACTTGGCCACCACCAGCGTGGCGACACCATTGCCGATCAGGTTGGTCAGCGCGCGCGCCTCCGACATGAAGCGATCCACACCCAGGATCAGGGCGATGGACGCCACCGGGATATGCCCTACGGTGGCCAGCGTGGCGGCCAGCACGATGAAGCCCGATCCGGTCACCCCCGCCGCACCCTTGGAGGTCAGCAGCAGCACTGCCAGAATGCCCAGCTCCTGCCAGATGCTGAGCTCGGTATTGGTGGCCTGGGCCAGGAAGATGGCGGCCATGGTCAGATAGATGCAGGTGCCATCCAGGTTGAACGAATAACCGGTGGGTACGACCAGACCCACGACCGACTTTTCCACACCCAGCTTGTTCAGCTTGGCCATCAGGCGCGGCAGGGCGCTTTCCGATGACGACGTGCCCAGCACGATCAGCAGCTCTTCACGGATATAGCGGATGAAGCGGGTGATGGAGAAACCGCAGACCCGCGCCACCACACCCAGCACGCCAAAGATGAAGATCAGGCAGGTGACATAAAAGGCGGCCATCAGTTGCCCCAGCGAGATCAGCGTATCAACGCCATACTTGCCGATGGTAAAGGCCATGGCCCCGAACGCGCCGATGGGGGCGACCTTCATCAGGATGCCGACAATCTTGAAAAAGATGCCCGACGCCTGATCGATCAGGTGCAGCATGGGCCGGCCCTTGTCACCCAGGCTTTGCAGGCCAAAGGCGAACAGGATGGCGATGAACAGCACCTGCAAAATCTCGCCCTCGGCAAAGGCACCGACCACCGTGGTGGGGATGATATGCATCAGAAAGGCGACGGTCCCCTGCTCCTGCGCCTTGGCGGCATAGGATGCGATGGACTTGGTGTCCAGCGTGGCGGGATCGACATTCATGCCGGCCCCCGGTTGCCAGACATTGACGATCACCATGCCCAGAACCAGGGCGACGGTCGTCAGAACCTCAAAGTAAATCAGGGCCTTGAACCCAACCCGCCCCACCTTCTTCATATCCTCCATGCCGGCAATGCCATGCACGACGGTCAGAAAGATGATGGGCGCGATCAACATCTTGATCATCTTGATGAAGGCATCGCCCAACGGCTTCATGCTTTCACCCACCGACGGGTAGAAATGCCCCAGCGCGATGCCAAGGGCGATGGCCGCCAGCACCTGCACATAAAGGCTCTGATAGAACTTTTTCGGCGCCGCCGGGCTGGCGGCGATGCTGGCACCCTGGGCCATGTCGCTTCTCCCAATAATCCGTTTCCGCCGGGTTGGGAGGCCGCCTGGCCCCGTCCCGCCTTCGGGGGGCTATAGGCATGTGCTGTGCCAGGGGCAGGGATGCAGAGGAATCAAGGGGTTGGCGCGGGGCGGGGGTGGGTTTTGTCTGGAAGTTCGGACAGGGGTAGCGGGGTTTGCGCGAGATTTCGGACGGGGGCCGGGGAGGGGGGCATCCAGCGAAATTTGCCACCTCGACCGGCACTCTGTCTTTCGCGTGCTCGGTGTCGTATTCTGTATGCGTCACACAACTCAACCCTACGCAGTATCCATGACCGCGAGCACAGAAACTTCAGCACTAACCCCCGCTGAGCAGAACCCATGGTATCTGTTGGCGACTCTGCATGGTGTTGGAAGCATTACCAATCCAGAAGTTCAAAATCAAAATCGTTTAACCTGGAATCGCTTTCATGCTTCTTTGTTGAAGGACGAAGATCGGAAGTTTTTGAAAGATTTCATTTATGATCAGAATATAATTCCATTTGACGAAAATGAAATGATTGAAATTGAAAAATTGTACAGAAAAGTATCTAAATCTAATTGTATTTCACCAATCATGTCCAGATTTGCAATATTAAATAACTGTGAATATTTAGATGAAGTTGATTTTTCAGGGTATATATTTTTTAATGTTGATTTTAGTGGCTCTGCTTTTTACGATATATCAACATTTTCAAGGGCAATATTTCTTGGATCTGCTGATTTTGATCAGTGTAAATTTAAGAATTATGTTAGTTTTTATAAATCTAATTTCGCATCCGGCGTCAAATTTGAACAAGCCGAGTTTTTTGATTTAGCTGTGTTCAGTGACATAAAGTGTCATCGGTATGCTGCTTTCAGCAATGCTGATTTTTACAATAAAGTGGATTTTACAGATGCAAAATTTCAGGCTCCGACCAACTTTGATAGCTGCCGGTTTGATAAATCGCCGCCCCAGCTCGACGGCGCCACGCTGCACCAGCGCACGAACTGGCGCCGGGTGACTTGGCCAAGTCTTCAAGGACTAGAGATTACACAGGTAGAAGGCCTCACCGACGCCTATAGCTGCCTCAAGTTAGAGATGGATAAACAAAAACGACATCATGATGAACTCATGTTCTTCTCTAAGGAATTAGAGTGCCGTAAGGTCGAGCTTGGGAACCTAAAAGGACTCCCTATTTCCCTATTTGGGTGGACCTGTGACTATGGCCAAAGCGTAGTTTTGCCGACACTATGGCTTTTTGATCTCATACTTATTGGCTGGAATATCATGATGACATTTTATGCCCCCGAAATGACTTGGGATAAGGCGCTATTGATCAGCATCGCGAACTCTCTTGGTAGCTTCGGCATTCGAAAGGAAATTATGGAAGGCCTGCCCAAGACCCCTTCTACTGGAATGCAGATGTTCCTTATGATGCAAGGTATTATTGCATTGATCCTCCTCTTCCTCATCGGCCTCGGCCTGCGCAACCGGTTTCGGATGAAGTGATCCGCCGCCCCTTTTCGCCTTCCCGGCGGAGGCCGGGACCCAGGGGCCACAAGTTCAAACCTCGGCGGTGCGTTCATAAGAGCTGCTGAAAGGTCGGGCGCTTGGCCCCTGGGTCCCGGCCTTCGCCGGGAAGGCGGTGGGGGCTATGAAGGGGGATGTGGCGGGGTAAACGGCGGCCATGCCCGCCAAAGCCCAAACCCACGCCCACCCCAACCGCACCCCTGCCCCCCGCCAACCGCCCTTGTCGCAGCGCACAAACCCATGCGATAAGGCACCCATAACGCAACATTCTGGAACCGCCGCCCATCGGGCCGCCACCGTTCCGGTGGTGCTTATGATGTTCGGCTGCATCCTGCGCCGGGCCGGTTACAGGGTTACGTTTCCTCACATGCAAGATTTCAACGGCCTCGGGCTGCTGTCCCCGCTTTCCGCCGGCTTGGCCACGGCGGGCTATACCACCCCCACCCCGATCCAGGCCCAGGCCCTGCCCGCCGCTTTGGCCGGTCGTGACGTGCTGGGTCTGGCCCAAACGGGTACGGGCAAGACAGCGGCCTTTGCCCTGCCGGTGCTCCAGGCCCTGACCAAGGCGGATAAACGCGCCCGTCCGCATTATCCCCGCGCCCTGATCATGCTGCCCACCCGCGAACTGGCGCTGCAGGTCGGTACCGTGTTCGACCTGCTGGGCGTGCAACTGCCTTTCACCAATGCCGTGGTGCATGGTGGTGTCTCGATCAATCCGCAGCTGAAGGCGCTGGCCGCCGGCGTCGATATCCTGATCGCCACGCCGGGCCGCCTGATCGACCTGATGGATCAGGGCAAGTGCAAGCTGGACAATATCGCCCTGTTCGTCCTGGACGAGGCGGACCGCATGCTGGACATGGGGTTCCTGCCGGCGGTGAAGAAGATCGTGGCCAAGCTGCCGAAGACGGGCCGCCAGACCATGTTCTTCTCCGCCACCATGCCCAATGACGTCTCCGGTCTGGCCGAAAGCCTGCTGCATGATCATGTCCGGGTGGAGGTGACGCCGCCCGCCACCACCGTGGAACGCATCGATCAGTCGGTGATCCATCTGGACATGGCGCAGAAGGCACCGACCCTGGTGAAGCTGCTGTCCGATCCGGCGGTAGAGACCGCCATCATCTTCACCCGCACCAAGCATGGCGCCAATAAACTGGCGGCACAGTTGGCGGGCGCCGGCCTGGATGCCGATGCCTATCACGCCAACAAGTCGCAGAATGCCCGCGAACGCGCCCTGGATTCCTTCCGCGCCGGCAAGACCCGCGCCCTGGTCGCCACCGACATTGCGGCGCGCGGCATCGATGTGGACCTGATCACCCACGTCTTCAATTATGACTTGCCGGAAGTGCCCGACGCCTATGTCCACCGCATTGGCCGCACGGGCCGCGCGGGCCGGGCCGGCACCGCCGTTTCCCTGGTCACGCCCGCCGACCGTCCGCTGCTGAAGCAGATCGAGAAGGTCACGCGACAGTCGATCCCGCGCCACGCGATGGAACCCGCCGCCGCCGCCGTCCTGCCGCAGCTGAAGCCCGAACGCCCGCCGCAGCCGAGCCCCAAGCGCAACCGTCCCAAGCCGGCGGGCCAGCCGGGCGAGCGCGCGCAGCAGGGCCGTGGCCATCGCGGCCAGCCGCGCAACGCCGAGGCGGCACGCGGCGACAGCCCGCGCACCGACGCGCCCCGCGCCGAGGGCACGGCAAACCCATCTGGCAACCCGTCCGCCACCCCGAGCGCCCGGCCGCAGCAGCCGCGCCCCCAGGGTCCCCGCTCGCAGGGTCAGGGCCAACGCCCCCAGGGCCAGGGACAGCGCCCGGCCCAGCAGGGCAAGCCGCAGCAGCATTCCCGCCCCGCCGCCAAGCAGACCGCCGACAACCGCCCCGCCCGCGACGGTGCCGCCAAGCCGCAGCGTCCGGCCCGTGAGGGGGCGGAGGCTTCCGGTGGTGACTGGACTCCAGATTTCCTGCGCCGTCCCGCGCGCGGGTGAGATTGGTTGGGAGGAGGGTGTTCCCTCACCCTCCCAAACGCTTGCGCGTTCGGGCCCCTCCCTCTCCCACCTTCGTGGGCGAGGGGTAAAATAGGGCAAAACGTTAAGTTCCGCCCCTCGCCCACGAAGGTGGGAGAGGGAGGGGCCTATTGACGCCCGTCAATGGGAGGGTGAGGGAACCACGCAGCCCTATCCAACCGCTGACTTCCCCACCGCACAATGCTACACTGCGCCAGACAGCGGTCGGACTTTGTCCAAAGACCCGCCCCCCCCCTGCAACACCCCTTCATTTTCTGTTGCATCCTGTTGCACGACCGCGCGGGAACCGTTGTTCTGGTAACTGAATTACCAAACTGACATCGAATTCTTGTAACTGGGGGGATCAAATTCCCCGCGAACCATGCTATAAGGCATGGGAACGATGGGGCGCGCACGCCCCGATAAGATTATTGCGCCACCAGAGCCTCAAGGATCGCCCATGCGCCGCCACCGCCACGCCAAGATCGTCGCCACCGTCGGCCCGGCCAGCAATACGCCGGAAAAGCTGAAGGAGCTGTTCCTGGCCGGTGCCGACGTGTTCCGCCTGAATTTCAGCCACGGCACCCATGAGGACCATGCCAAGGTCCACGCCGCCATCCGCGCCCTGGAAAAGGAAGTGGGCCGTCCCATCGGCATCCTGCAGGATTTGCAGGGTCCCAAGATCCGTATCGGCACCCTGACCGCCGGCAAGGAAGAGCTGGTGAATGGGGAGAAGGTGACCTTTGTCCTGGGCAAGGAACCGGGCGGAAAGGACAATATCCCCCTGCCCCATCCCGAGATTTTCAAGGCCATCATGCCAGGCCAGGACCTGCTGATCGATGATGGCCGCGTGCGCGTGCGGGTGCGTGGCGTGACGGATGACAAGATCACGGCGGAGGTGATTGTCGGCGGCGTCATTTCCAACCGCAAGGGCGTGAACCTGCCGGGCACCGCCCTGGACCTGTCGCCCCTGACGGAGAAGGACCGCGCCGATCTGGCCTTTGGCCTGTCGCTGGGCATGGACTGGATCGCCCTGTCCTTCGTGCAGCGCCCGTCCGACGTGATTGAGGCCAAGGCCCTGATCGGTGACAAGGCCGGTCTGGTCTCCAAGATCGAAAAGCCGCAGGCGCTGGACAAGATCGAGGATATTATCCGCCTGTCCGACGCCATCATGGTGGCTAGAGGCGACCTGGGCGTTGAAATCCCGCATGAGGATGTGCCCGGCCGTCAGAAGGAACTGGTCCGCGCCGCGCGCCTGGCCGCCAAGCCGGTGATCGTGGCCACCCAGATGCTGGACAGCATGGTGGCCAGCCCCACCCCGACCCGCGCCGAGGCCTCCGACGTCGCCACCGCCGTCTATGATGGTGCCGATGCCGTCATGCTGTCCGCCGAAAGTGCGTCGGGCCAGTATCCGGTGGAAGCCGTGTCAATGATGAACCGCATCATCACCAGCACGGAGCATCACCCGACATACCGCCCCATCATCACGGCGCTGGAGCCGGAGGTAGATCACACCCCGTCGCATGCCGTCGCCGGTGTGGCCGCCGATCTGGCCGGCACCATCGATGCCGCTGCCATCTTCGCCTATACGTCCAGCGGCAATACCGTTGCCCGTATCGCCCGCAAGCGTCCGGACGTGCCGGTGCTGGCCACCACCCCGCATGAGGGTGTGGCCCGCCGTCTGGCGCTCGTCTGGGGCTCGCACGCTATCCATTCCGTCGATGTCGGCACATATGAAGAGATGGTGGACCGCGCCCGTACCCTGGCCGTGAAGGAAGAGTTCGCCCGTCCCGGTGAACGGATCGTCATCGTCGCCGGCATCCCCTTCGGCCAGTCGGGCAGCACCAACAATCTGCGCATCGCCAAGATCTGATCCTACAAATTACGACCGCCTCTCCTTCGCCGGGGAGGCGGTTTTCTTGGGCCGCGAAACCCGATCCCCATTGCACAGCGCCAGCCGCAGGCGCACAATCTGTACCTCAGCCAAAAAAGAAAGCCGGCTGCGAGACGCAGCCGGCCAGAGATGAAGGGAGCCTCATAAGGAGGTAAAGTCCCTGACCGTTGCCCTTATGCAACGGTCAAGTCACTTTCTTATAGCCCTTCACGAGCCGTTTGAAAAGCAAAAAACGTGTCCGAAAGGCTACACTCGGCAAATTTCATATTCCGGCCCCTTGCGCGGGACGGGATGCTGCCCATCAATCCCCGCGCACCTCTTCCACCATTTCCTCCAGCCGCTCAAAGTCCGGAACGACCAGACTGTTGCCCTGGCGGATGACGATATTGTCGCGTGACAGGTCGCTCATCACGCGCGCCACCGTCTCACGCGTGGTCGACACGCGCGACGCGATGTCGGAATGGATGGGCACGGGCGTGATTTCGGCCTTGCCGTCCGGGCGCAGGCCGGCCTTGGCCAGGCGCAGCAATTCAGCATGCACGCGGTTATTGGCGCCCAGAGTGGACAGATCCATGATACGGCCCGTGGAGGCGCGCACGATCTGGGTCAGGCGGTGCATGACCTTGGCGGCCACACCCGGATGGTTGGTCGCCGTTTCCAGGAACAGGCGCGGCGACATGAAGGCGACCTGCGTTTCGGTCAGCGCCACGATGCTGGCCGAGCGGGGGCCGCCATCGATGGCCGACAATTCGCCCAGATAACCACCGGCATCGATATCATCGAAGGTGATCTCGCGCCCCGACAGGGAATAGTTCACGACGCGAACCCGCCCCTCTACGATCAGACAGACATCGCGGCTGTCGGACGACCGGTCCACGATCTGTTCATGGGGATGGAAGTGGCGCCAACTGCATTGGCGCGCGATGGCGGCACGCGCCTCCGCCGTCAGGCTTTGCAGCAGTTCAATCCGGTCAAGATTGGCGTTATGGGCGTCGCTCACGTCGTCTATCCGGGCTTGGGATACGGTCATTGGAATGTATATCTAGGCCGTTCGCCTGCAAACCGCTACGGTTACATCCCTGTTTTTGCAGCAACGGCGGATGGAGACCAGCATGAGCGGAACCGATGGCGGGGAACAGCGGCGAGGCCGGGCGCGGTTCGCGGGCCTGCACCTGACGCTGGCGGCCCGGCTGAAGGCCTATCTGTTCACCGGCATCCTGGTCACCGCCCCCATTTCCATCACGCTGTATCTGGCCTGGCTGGTCGTGGACGGGGTCGATAATCTGGTCGACAGCCTGCTGCCCACCCCCTATCACCCCGACCAGTTTCTGCCCTTCACCCTTCCGGGGCTGGGCCTGCTGCTGCTGCTGGTCTTCCTGGTCCTGGTGGGGATGGTGTCGGCGGGGGTGGTCGGCAATCTGCTGGTCCGACTCGGCGAGGCGCTGGTGGGCCGGATGCCGGTGCTGCGCGGCATCTATTCAGCGGTGAAGCAGGTTTTTGAAACCGTGCTAGCCCAGAAATCGGACGCGTTCCGCGAAGTGGTGCTGGTGGAGTTCCCCCGCCCCGGCGCCTGGGCCATCGCCTTTGTCACCGGCGGCACTAAGGGTGACCTGCAGCAGGCACTGGGCGGCGGCGACTGGGTCAATGTCTTCGTGCCCACCACCCCCAACCCCACCTCCGGCTATCTGATGTTCGTGCCGCGCAATCAGGTGAAGCCGCTGGCCATGAGTGTGGAGGATGGGTTGAAGATGGTGGTGTCCGGCGGGCTGGTCGGGCCAGAGGACGCGACGATAAAAGCACCCTGATGCGCGTATAAACGTCCATCTCATTCTTGCTTTGATTGAGATTGCTCTACGCCGGGTGCCTAAGTCATATTACTGCCCTTATCCAAGATCGAGGAGGGGGCAGATGGGACAGGACCGGAGCATGTGGCGTGGGGGTGCGGCCTTCGTTGGCGCAGGCCTGCTGCTGACGGCGTGCGGCAGCGTGTCGGCAGAGCCGCCGCGCCTGTTGAAGGCACCATCGGTGTTGAAGTCGGACGAACAGAAGCCGCGCGATCAGGAAAAACCACAGGGCTACAATCTTCTGTCGCTGGGCGCCCTGAACGCCGCCATTCAGCAGGGCCGTGAAATCCACTATGTCCTGCCCATCAAATATACCGACGGCACCATCTTCAACCCGTCCACGGGCAAGAATGACAAGGTGCGGCTGCGTTCCTATGGCGATCAGTTCCTGGCCCCCACCATCCTGATGGAACCCGGTCAGACGGTGCGCATCAGCCTGCTGAACCAGTTACCGGCGGAGCCGAAATGCGGCATCGACCCCAGTACGGGCAAACCCTATCTCACCAACCAGCCGCACTGTTTCAACAACACCAACCTGCACAGCCATGGCCTGTGGGTTTCGCCGACCGGCAACAGCGACAATGTCCTGCTGAATATCGAGCCAGGGGTGAATTTCCAGTACGAGTACAATGTGCCGGAAGATCACCCCGCCGGCACCTTCTGGTATCACCCGCACAAGCATGGCTCCACCTCCATCCAGGTGGGCAGCGGTATGGCCGGCGCCCTGGTGATCAAAGGCAGCCGAGCGCCATCGGAACTGTCTAATGGCGACCTGGACACGCTGTTGCAGCCGGTAACGGCCAATGGCGATTTCGCCGGTCAGGTGATGCTGATCCAGCAGATCCCCTATGCCTGCTTCAAGGATGGTATTCTCCAGACCAGCGGCCCGAACGGCACCTGGACCTGCGCCGATGATCAGATCGGCAAGGTCGAGAATTTCGACGCGCAGTTCGATCCCAAGGCCTGGGGAAAGAGCGGGCGTTTCACCATGTTCAACGGCATCGTCCGCCCCAAGATGGAAGCCAAGACGGGCCAGATGTACCGTTGGCGGCTGATCCATGCCGGTGTGGAGGAAACCATCAACCTGCGTGTCCGTAAGATGGGGGCGAAGGCGCCCGCGACCGGCCTGGTGAAGAATGTGAAGGCGGCGGCGGATGAAGTGGCCAAGTCCTGTACCGGGATCGACGTCACCCAGTATGAGGTGGCGACCGACGGCCTGACCCGTCCGCAGGTCTTCACAAAGACGGTCAACAACCTGCAGCCGGGTTACCGCAGCGACATCCTGTTCGTGCTGCCGGAGGCCGGGCGCTACTGCGTCTATGATGACAGCAGCGGCACCGATCAGGTGGCGGGCGAGGATAATCCCAAGATCATCGGCGTCATCGAGGCGACCGGCGAAAAGGTAGCCAGCACCGACGCCTTGGTGCAGGCCAAACTGCTGGAGGGGGCGTCACGCCTGCAGGGGCCGGTGCGGGAAACGGTGATGCGCGATCTGGAAGACCCGAAGAACCTGAAGCTGACGAAATATGTTCCGCATCCGACCATCACGGACGCGGAAATCGCCAAATGGGGCCAGCCTGACATCCCCATCACCTTCAATATCGACACCAGCACGCCCGATACCAAATTCACCGTCAATGACAAGGAATATGACCCCGCCGTGGTGAACCAGACCCTGGTCCTGGGCACCGCACAGCAATGGATATTGAATTCCAAGCGGGCGAACCACCCGTTCCACATCCATGTGAACCCGTTCCAGATCCTGTCGATCCGGAAGAAGAATCCCGACGGCACGCCGGGACCGGAATGGACGGACGGTATCTATGCGGGCATGCAGGGAACGTGGAAGGACACGCTGATCACCGACCCCAACGCCATCATCACGGTCCGAACTCGCTATAACCGCTATATTGGCGAGTTCGTGCTGCATTGCCACATCCTGGATCACGAGGATAAGGGCATGATGCAGAACGTGCAGATCGTCCTGCCCGGCACCGACGGCAAGGCGGCGGCGATGGGGCATCATTGAAGGGTTGGGGGTGTGCTGTCGGCCACGGCTGACAGCACACCCCCAACACTCATTCCACCTCCTTGGGCGCCAGCAGTAGATACATCGCCGGCGTCACCAGACGTGACAGGACGGTGGAGGAGACCAGACCACCGATGATGACGGCGGCCAGCGGTGAATAGAGGCCCGACCCGCCCAGCGCTAAGGGCATCAACCCGCCGATGGCCGTGACGGAGGTCAGGAGGACGGGCAGGAAACGCACCTCCCCCGCCTCCTCAATCGCCGCCTTCAGCGGGGTGCCGGCCCGGCGCAGCTGGGTCGTGAAATCGACCAGCAGGATCGAATTCTTGATCTCAATCCCGATCAGCGCGATGAAGCCGATGACCGCTGTGAAGGACAAGGTGTAACCCGTCACGAACAGGGCCACCATGCCGCCGATGATGCCCAGCGGAATGACACCGGCCACAACGGCGGTGGTGGCGAAGCTGCGGAATTCCAGGATCAGGACGGCCATGATGCCGAACATGGCCACCAGGATGGCCCCCGACAGGCCGGCAAAGCTTTTCGACCGCGTCTCTGCCTCCCCGCCCGTCATCAACCGATAACCCGGTGGCAGGCCCAGGGCCGACAGCTGTTCACCGATGGCACGGGCAACACGATCAGTATTGTGGCCCGTGGCCGTGAAGGCGGTGATGGTGACGGCGCGTTCGCGGTTGAACCGGTCGATGCGGGCCGGGCTGGTGATGAAATGCGGGTCGCTGATGGCGGACAGGGGCACCGCGCCTGCTGCAGCCGGCACCCGGATATCACCCAGCACCGACAGTTCATGCCGCCCCTCCATGGGCAGGCGCAGGGTGATGGGATAATCGTCGCCGTCGCTTTCCCGGTATGTCGCCACCGCCTCCCCCGACAGGGACAGGCGCACGGCGCGGTCCACGGCCCCCGCCGGCACGCCCAGAACACCGGCCTTGTCCAGATCGATCCCAAGATCCAGGTCGGTGCGGTCGAGGCGCAGCGGGTTGACCACGTCGCGCGAACCAAGCGTGCCCTCAATGATCGACGTCACCTTGGCCGCCAGTTCCTTCAGCACCGGCAATTCGGGACCCAGAATGCGCACGGCGATGGGGGCTTCGATGGGCGGACCGTTTTCAAACACCCGTACAATGATCTGGGCACCGGGATAGGCGGCCAGCCGGGCGCGTAGCTTGTCCAGTTCCGCCGTACTCTGCCGGCCCTTCCATTCGGTCAGACCGACAAAGATGGCGCCATGCGTGGGGTCATCCTCCCGCGGGGTGATGTTGTAATAGATGCGGGGATTGCCATGCCCGGCATTGGCCATGACAAAGCGCACGTCCGGCATCTGCTTCACCTGTTCCTCAACGAACTTCACGGCTTTATCCGTCTCCGCCAGGGGCGCGCCGTCGGGCAGGTCAATCTCGATCAGGAATTGTGGAATGTCGGCGGACGGAAACAGGCTGAACCCGATGCGCGGTACCAGGGCGACGGACCCGGCGAACAGGATGGTCGCGATCAGCACCGTGATGTCGGGCCGTTCCAGCGCCCGGTGCAGCACAGGGCGATAGACGGCATGGATGGCACCCATGACCATCCGCAGGGCCTTGTTCCCCTCCGGATGCTCATGCCGCGACAGGATGCGGGCGGACAGGAACGGGATCATGGTCAGCGCCACGAACAAGGATGCGGCCACCGTCGCCAGCACCGATACAGGCAACGACTTGATGAACTTGCCCGACCCTTCGGGCAAAAACATCAGGGGCAGGAAGGCCAGCAGTAGCGTGGCCGTACAGCCCAGAACCGCCACCGCGATCTGTCGCGTGCCCTCAATCGCCGCCTCTTCCCGGCTTTTGCCCATACGCAGATGCCGGGCGATATTCTCCGTCACCACAATACTGTCATCGACCAGCAGGCCCAGCGACAGGACGAAACCGGCAATGGAGAGCTGGTTCAAGGTGAAGCCTGCAAACTGCAACACCGTCACACCGATGGCCAGCGACAGCGGAATGGCCAGCATCACCACCAGCGAGGCGCGCAAGCCCAGCGGGATCAAGGTGATCAGCACCAACCCCAGCGCAATGGCGAAATCCCGGAACAGGGCCGACAGGCGCTTGGATACGTTTTCTGACTGATCGAAGCCGCGTTCCAGCTTGATGTTGGACGGCAGCGACCGCTCAAACTCATCCAGCGCGGCATAGGCATTCTTCTTCAGCTCGAAGATGTTCTGCCCCGGCTTCTGATTGGCGGTGACGAACACCGCCCGCTTGCCATTGAAGCGCGCAATATGGTTGGCCTCATCCGCCGCCCAGGTGACATCCGCGACATCGCGCACCCGCACCACCCGGCCATCGGATGCCCGGACAACGGTATCGGCAATATCGTCCAGCGTGTCGAAATCACCCTCGGTCTTCACCGTGAAGCGGCGTTCCCCGGCATGCAGAGCCCCCAACGGAACCGCCGCACCTTCCGCCTTCAAGGCGTCGGCCACCGCCGTAACGGGCAGGCGCAGTTCGGCCAGCCGCCCGGCATCGACGGCAACGCGCACCTCCGTCCGCTCCTCCCCCCAGATCTCGCTTTCCCAGACGCCGGGAACACGGTCGACAATATCGCGCAGATCATCGGCCCGCTTACGCAGTTCCAGCGCAGAGGCGCCGTCACCGACGAGCGCCACCTGCATGAAGTTGGTCAGGGCGGTGTTAAATTTCTTCACTTCCAGCCGGACAAGGCCGGCGGGCAGGGTCGGGCGGATGGCATTGACCTCCCGCACCACCTGATCATACTTGCGCTCCGCGTCGCTGGACCAGTCGAACTCCACCGTGATCACGGCCACCCCGTCGCGGGTGCGCGAGGTGATCTTGTTGATGTCATCCAGACTGTCGATGGCATCTTCCAGTGGGTCGGTGACCTGCTTTTCCAGGTCAATCGTATCGGCGCCCGGCAGCACGGCCACCACCAGGATGGTGGGGATGGGAAAGCTGGGGTCTTCTGCACGCGGGATGGACAGAAGCGAGCTGACGCCCATGGCGGCCAGCATGGCGAACAGCACCAGGGTGAATTGCCACTGGCGCACGGAGAAGGCGGCGATATTGCCCATGGTTCACTTCCCCGCCGGCGCGATGGTGATGGCGCTGTCGGGCCGCAGATAGGCACCACCGGCCGAGACGACGCGTTCGCCCTGCGCAAGACCGCCCGCCACCAGAAGATCGGCGCCGCGCAATCCCGCCACCTTCACCTGCCGCCGTTCCACGCCCTTGCCATCGGCCTTCACGACATAAAGCGTGGCCAGATCGCCGAACCCCTCAATGATGGCGGATGCTGGCACCGCCAGCGGCGGGGCAGCGCCACCGGGTCGCGGCGCGATATGCATGGTAACGATGCGACCGCTGGACAGATAGGCCGGCGCCTCGGGCAAGGTCACCTCCACATCGAAGACGCCGGTGCCCGTGGCACTCTTGGCGGCGATGCGGGTGACGTGACCGGTCAGCCTGCCTTCCGGCAGGTCCAGTTCGACGGTATTGCCGGTGGCGATGCGGGCCACGTCGCGGTCGGACAGGCCCGCCCGCACGATCACCCCGCTTTCACGATCCCCGATGACCAGGGCCGTGGTGCCGGCGGGCACGATCTGCCCCGGTTCCAGCGGCCTGGCCAGCACCACGCCATCGGCGGGGGCCGCAATCTCCGACAGGCCCCGGTTGAAGGCGATGGCGTCGCGGTCGGCCTGCGCCGTATCCAGCGCCGATTTGGCGGCATCGACCCGCGCCTTTTCAACAAAGCCCTTGGCAACCAGCGGCAGCAGCCGATCCAGATCCTGCCGTGCCTTGGTGACACGGGCATCCGCCGCGCGAAGCTGTGCGTCCACCTCCGTCACCTGAATGCGCGCCAGCCGCTGACCGCGTGTCACCGGGTCGGCGATATCGACCTGAAACCCCTCCACCTTGCCCGCCACCTTGAAGGAAAGCGGGATTTCCCGCTTGAAGGCGACGCTGCCGGTGGCCTTCACCATCTGCGCCTCCGGTGCCGGGCGGGCGACACTGACCGATACGGGCACGGGTGGGGCGGCAGGCGCCGCTTGTGCCGTATCGGGATTGGCCTTGCCACAGGCGGACAGGGCAAGGGCGAGGATCAGCGGGATGGACGCGCGCAGCATGGCACACCTAACCTAACGGCGATAAGTTTACGGTGTTAGGTTTAGTCCGAACGCGCTATAGGTCAATAGGGATTCTGAAGGTTGATGGCATGGTTAACGAAAAAGGTGGGCGTGCAGCAAATCCGGGCAAGCGGACACGGCTTCCCGCCGCCGAACGGCGCGCCCAGATCCTGACCGTGGCCCGCGACCTGTTCGTGACGCAGGGGTTTGAACAGGCCAGCATGCGCCGCATCGCGGATGCTGCCGGCATCACGCCCACCGCCATCTATGACCATTTCGCCGACAAGGAAGCGCTGCTGACCGCCATCGCGGCGGATTTCTTCGATGGTCTGGTGGCGGCCATGACGGTGCCGCCGGACGCGGCGACAGACCCGCTGGGCCTGCTGCGACAGCTGATGATCAATTATGTGCGCTATGGCCTGGCGCACCCCAACGAATACAGGCTGGTCTTCATGAGCAGCCTGTCACGCTTCGTCCCCACTTTGGGCCATCGCGGCCTGCCCTGCGCTGGCGAGGTGCCGGAGGATGTGGCCCAGAAAACCGTCAAGGCGATGCAGTCCTTCGGCATTCTGCAAACCGGCATCGAACGGCTGGTCGCCGCCGGCCTGCTGCGCGCCGACGACCCGGCAGGCTTCGCCGACAGCGTCTGGGCCATGGGCCATGGCATCGTATCCCTGGTCATCACCAAGGGCGACAGCAACTTCACCCCCATCGACCGCTGGATCGATACCTCCATCGGGATTTTGATGGAGGGGATGCGCCCGCGTTAGCTGACGCCGCCCCCAACCTCATCCAGATAGACCTTCGCCATTTCCGCATAATGCGGGGCGATGGACATCTGTATCCTGATGTCATCCTGGGTCAGGGCGCGCAGGAATTTAGCGGGGCTGCCGCCCCACAATTCGCCGGCCTTCACCCGCTTGCCCGGCGTGACCAGGGCACCGGCGGCGACCATGGCACCCGCCTCGACCACGGCGCCATCCATGACGCAGGCCTTCATGCCGATAAACGCCCCATCCTCCACCACGCAGCCGTGCAGCAGGGCCAGGTGGCCGACGGTGACATTGTCACCAATGGTCGTGCTGAACCGTTCACGGGTGCAGTGGACGACGCTGCCATCCTGGATGTTGCTGTTGCGGCCAATGCGGATGGCATTGACGTCACCACGAATGGTGACACCAAACCACAGGTTGGTCCCGGCCCCGATCTCGACATCGCCGATAACCGTGGCATTGGCCAGGAATACCGACGGGTCGATGACGGGCAGCTTGCCCTTGAAGGGCAGGATGGTGGGGATGGGGCGCGTATGGATCATGGGAACACCGGTACGACATCCAGGCCCAAGGTTTCATCAAACCCGTTCATGATGTTGAAATTCTGAACAGCCTGACCCGACGCGCCCTTCATCAGATTATCGATGACGGAGACCAGGATGGCGCGGCCCGGAATACGGTCGGCAAAGACATTGATCAGGGCCAGGTTGGACCCGGCCACATGCCGCGTCTGCGGACCGACACCGGGTGCCAGCACCTTCACAAACGCCTCTCCCGCATAGGCCTTTTCCAGGCTGGCGCGTAGGGAAGCGACATCCACCCCGTCCTTCAGGCGGACATAGGTGGTGGCCATCATGCCCCGGTTCATGGGGATCAGGTGCGGGGTGAAGGCGACGCGGATATCGGCGCGCCCCGCAGCCCAACCCAGGCTCTGTTCAATCTCCGGCGCGTGGCGGTGCGATGCGATACCATAAGCATGCATGCCCTCCGCCACTTCGCAATAAAGGCTGCCCTGCTTGGCATCGCGGCCCGCACCCGACACGCCCGACTTGGCATCGATGATGATGTCATCGGCGGAAATCAGACTGTCCTTCAGCAGCGGCAATAGCGGCAGCAGCGATGCCGTCGGATAGCAGCCGGGATTGGCCACCAGCCGGGCCGTGGCCACCTGTTCGCGCGCCACCTCCGACAGGCCGTAAATAGCGGTTTCCTGCAGGTCCACGGCCTTGTGCGCGTGGCCATACCATTCGGCATAGGTGTCGACATTGAACAGCCGGAAATCCGCCGACAGGTCGCAGACGCGGACATGGGCGGGCAGGCCGGCGATCACCTCCTGCGTGGTGCCATGCGGCAGGCCGCAGAAGACGAAATCCACCTCGCCCCAGTTCACGTCGGCGATCTTGGTCAGGGCCGGCAGGTCATAGGGGGCCAGATGCGGGAACACGTCGGCCACCGGCTTGCCGGCGGCGCGTTCCCCCGTCAGGGCCGTGATGCGGACACGCGGATGGCGCAGCAGCAATCGCATCAGCTCCGCCCCTGTATAGCCGGAAGCGCCCAGAATCGCGACGCGGACGGGGGGGACGGCGGAAGCGGTGCTCATTTACGGCAATCTCCTGGTCAAAGACGGGTGCCCCACACTGGCACCCGTCTGTTACAAATACAGCTTCATGCCCTCATGCGAAGCATCAAAGCCAAGGCGCTGGTAGAACCTGTGCGCATCGGTCCGCCGCTTGTCGGTGGTCAACTGCACCATGCCGCAGCCACGGGCGCGGGCCATATCCAGGCAATTTTCGATCAGAATGGCGCCCAGCCCCTTGGAGCGAAGGTTGGAGGCCACCCGCACCGCCTCGATGGTGCAACGACGCATACCCTTGCGGCCCAGACCCCGCGCATAGTTCAGCTGCGCCATGCCCACCACGCGGCCATCCATATCCAGAAGCAGGATTTCGGCATTGGGGTCCAGGATGATCTCGTCCCAGGCCTCGTAATAGGGTTCCAGGTCGGCGGCCCCTTCCCGCCCCTGTCCCAGCATGTCATCGGTCAGCAGCGCCACCATCTCCGGCACGTCGCGGCGCTGCGCCACGCGAACCACGACATCATCCTTGATCGACATGCATTCCCCCTGAAAGCCAGGGGCCCATCATAGAGCGCGAGGGGGCGGGACCGAACCTATTTCGCATGTCGCATACGGTTGAAAAAGAAAGGCGCCATACCTGATTACAGTTGACTGCAACCAGACATGACGCCTTCTCATTCTTTCGTGGCTGAAGGGGACGGATGGGCCGTCCCCGCCACGGAGGAGGTAGGATGCTGACACATCCGAAAACCCTCCGCCTGCATCTCCGGTTTCTGGGTGTTTCCCTGAAGCTGGAGATTTGCTGGTAGGAAGGAATGTCCTGGCGGTGTTAGCGCACCGTCAGGACGCCTCCATATATACGCGAAATCCTACCGCCTTTCAACGCCGCCACCGGGCGCGGCCCAGCGTTGCAGGAACCGCCCTTAACGGATCGCAAGGCCGGGGCGCATAGTTTCCATCTGTCGCCCGTTACCTGCCCCGGTCCCATGTCCGATGCCTCCCCGGTCGATCAGCCGACCAGCCCCTTCGCCTACACCCCCTATCGGCTTTACTGGTTTGCCCGCATCTGCGCCATCCTGGCCCTGCAAATGCAGATCGTTGCCACCGGCTGGCGCGTCTATGACGTGTCGGGCAGCGCCATGGCGCTGGGCTTCATTGGGCTGGCGGAATTTCTGCCCTCCATTCTTCTGGTCCTGGTCACGGGCCACGTTGCCGACCGGTTCGACCGCCGCCGCGTGATCAATGTCTGCCAGGGGCTGGAAATCGTCGCCATGCTTGTGCTGTGGATGGCGCTTTGGGATGACAATACCAAGGCGCTGTGGCCAGCCTTCTTGTCGGTCACCATCCTGGGCACCGCCCGCGCGTTTGAGATGCCGGCGGCGGCATCGCTGGTGCCCAATCTGATCCCGCCCGCCATTTTTCCGCGCGCGGTGGCGTTGAATTCGTCGGCCTGGCAGGGGGCCTCCATTGTCGGGCCGGCGCTGGGCGGGCTGCTTTACGGCTTCATCGGCCATTGGGTTTTCGCGCTGTGCGCCCTGCTGTTCATGGTCGCCTTCACCCTGGTCCGGTTCATCAAGCTGCCGCCCAAGACCGCGCCGGCAGCGGTGAAGAAGGTCAGCCTGGAAACCCTGTTCGCGGGTTTCCGCTTCATCTGGGGCAAGCCCATCGTGCTGGGCGCCATCTCGCTGGACCTGTTCGCGGTGCTGCTGGGCGGGGCAACGGCGCTGCTGCCCGTGCTGGCCAAGGATCAGTTTGATGCCGGTCCCGTCATGGCTGGCATCCTGCGCGCCGCCCCCTCGGTCGGGGCGCTGGCGACGGGGCTGGTGCTGGCCTTCTGGCCCGTGCGGCGACGGGTGGGGCGGGTGCTGTTCATCTGCGTTGCCGCCTTCGGCGTCGGCACCATCATCTTCGGATCGACGACATCGGCCATTATCGCCGGCATCGCCCTGATCGTCATGGGCGCGGTGGATATGGTCAGCGTCTTCATCCGTCAGTCACTGGTGCAGCTGGAAACGCCCGATGACATGCGCGGTCGGGTCAGCGCCGTCAGCAGCCTGTTCATCGGCGCATCCAACCAGCTGGGCGAGTTTGAAAGCGGCCTGACGGCACATTGGTGGGGTGCCGGCCCCGCCGTGATCGTCGGTGGTGTCGGCACGCTGGTGATCGTGGCGCTGTGGTGCGTTCTGTTCCCCGCCTTGCGCAAGGTGGACCGGTTCCCCGGCGCCCTGGACAAGGGCTGACGAGGATTAATAGCCGCGCGTACGGTCCACAACATTGTGCAGCGGCTCGCCCCGCCGATGACGGTCGATATTGGCCGCCACGATGCGCGATGCAGTTCCCGGATGGGTCAGGGCCGCCGCGTGCGGCAGCAGCGTGATCTTCGGGTGGGTCCAGAAAGGGTGGGAAACCGGCAACGGTTCCACCGCGAAGACATCCAGCGTCGCCGCCAACAGATGGCCGGCATCCAGCAGCGGGATCAGATCATCTTCCACCAGATGCCCGCCACGCGCCGCATTGATCAGATAAGAACCGCGCGGCAGGGTCGATAAGGTGGAACGGTTCAGAATGCCGCGCGTCTGATCGGTCAGGGGCAGCAGACAGACGAGGATATCCGTCTGGGCCAGGAACCCATCCAACTGCTCCTGCCCGGCAAAGCCGCGCACGCCAGGCAGGTCCTTGGCCGTCCGGCTCCACCCCGCCACATCGAACCCGAACCCGGTCAGCGCCTTGGCGCAAGCCGCTCCCAGTTCGCCCATGCCCAGGATGCCGATACGGCGTTCGGACGGAAGAAGCTGCGGCAACTGCTTCCAGATGCCCGCCCGTTGCTGTGCCGCATAGTCCGGCATGGAGCGGTGATAATGCAGGACCTGCATCAACACAAACTCCACCATGCCGGTGACCAGCGTGGGATCGACCATGCGCACCAGCGGAATATCGGCGGGCAACGTCGTATCGGTCAGCACATGTTCGACGCCGGCGCCAAGCGAGAAGATCACCTTCAGGTTCGGCAGATCGGACAGGATGCCCGCCGGCTGTTTCCAGACAAAGGCATAGTCGATCTCCGCCTTGTCGCCGGTTTCCGGCCACAGGCGGATGTCGATGCCGGGCCAGGCGGTCGTCAGGGCCTTGACCCAGGCCTCCTGATCCACCGTGGGGCAGGCATAGAGCAGCACGGGCGGCTTCATGGCAATGACCTCTTTCACGCGACGACCGGCTTGTACCCGGCGCTGTTGGAATGGACGGACTTGCGACGCCCCTTGAACCCCGCCATCTGCAACAGGCTCAACAGGCTGTCATTAAATTCGACGGGACGTTCATAGAACACGGAATGGCCCGTGTCCTGCACTTCCACCAAGAAGCTGCCCGGCACCTGCGCCTGTACCGCCCGGATGGCGTCGACGGGAAAGACAGGGTCCAGGTGCCCCGCAATGAACAGGATGGGGAAACCCAGGCTGCCCAGCAGGGCGGGCGGCACAGCGCGCGGCCAACTGCCCTTCAGGCCCTTGCGGTCGGTTCCGTTGAAGCCAGACAAGGCGGCGTAGAGCCAGGACAATTCCGGGTCCCGCGCTTTGAACGGCGCGCCAAGGACGCGGTCAAGCTGGGGCAGGTCATTGCTTGCCGCCCGCGCCGCCGCCATCAGGTCGGCCACGTCGCCTTCCTCCGCAACCGCATGCAGGGACGACGCGATACACAGGGCCGCGACCCGGCCCGGATGGCGCAGGGCGAAATTGATGCAGGTCCCCGCCCCCATCGACTGCCCCACCAGCGCCACACGGTCGAGCCCCAGATGGTCCAGCAAGGCGGTCAGATCATCGGCAAAGGCGCTGCGGCCCAGGCCGGCCCGGTCGGTGGACTTGCCAAAACCGCGATGGTCGAACAGCACCACCTGATAGGCCTTGGTCAGAACCGGCACCTGCCGGAACCAAATGGCATGATTGCCACCCACCCCGTGGGCCAGCACGATGGCCGGCCCCTCGCCATGGGTCTCATAATAAAGTTGATCGTCGCCAGCAGACAGATAGGGCATTGGAGTTCTTTCTTGCTTGTGCCCCTTCCCGTCATCCCGGCGAACGCCGGGACCCAGGGGCCACGGGCACTGCGGTCAGGGTGGCATCATTGAAAGCCGGTGAGTGATCGGGCTTTTGGCCCCTGGGTCCCGGCTTTCGCCGGGATGACGAGGGAGGAAGGAGCCTCTCACCCCACGCCCATCAACCGACTCAACTCCACGACATATTCCCCGAACGCCGCACTTTCGCGCGTCTTGCTGGGGTCGCGGGGACGGGGAAGGTCGATGGTGACGTCGCGGATCACCCGGCCCGGCCGTTCCGACATCACCAGCACCCGGTCGGACAGTAGCACCGCCTCCGCGATGGAATGGGTGATCAGGACCACGGTCTTGGCATCCCGCTGCCAGATGCGCAGCAATTCCATGTTCAGCCGGTCACGGGTCAGCGCGTCCAGCGCCCCGAACGGCTCATCCATCAGCAGCACGCGCGGATCGCACAGCAGAGTCTGGCCGATGGCCACCCGGTGGCGCATGCCGCCCGACAGCTGATGCGGGAAATGCTTCTCAAATCCTTTCAGGCCCAGCGTTTCGACCATCGGTCCGATATCGGCGGCCCGCGCCGCCGCCGTGCCGTGCCGGATTTCCAGGCCCAGGCGCAAATTCGCCTCGATATTCAGCCAGGGCAGCAGGTTGGCAGTCTGGAACACCACGCCGACATCATCGCGGGGGCCGCTGACCCGCGCACCGAAAATGTCGATGCCCCCTTCCTCGCACCCGACCAGGCCTGCCAGGATGCGCAACAAGGTGCTCTTGCCGCAGCCACTGGGCCCCAGGATCGAAACGAATTCCCGGTCGCTTATGTCCGCCGTCACATTCTCCAGCGCCGTCAAACCGCCAAAGCGCTTGGTCACGCCGTCGATGACGATGGCCGTCGGGGCCATCTCCGCCACGGGCTTCAACCCTGCCGCCACCATACCAGCCTCCCCAATGCCTCGATCAGATAGAACAGGGCCAGCGACAGGCCCGTGACGACCAGCAGGGCCGAAAAGGACAGGGCCGTCTGCGATGACCCGGTGGCGATCAGGATCAGATTGCCCAATCCATCATTGGACCCGACAAACTCCCCCACGATGGCCCCGATGACGGCCAGCGGCATGGCAACCTTGGCCCCGTCGACAAAGCTGGGCAGGGCCGCCGGCACGCGCAGCCGCCAGAATGACGCCCAGGGCCGGGCTCCCAATGCCCGGAAATGTTCTTCCAGATGGGCCGGCGTGCTGGCCAGACCGCCCAGGGTTGTGATGACGATGGGGAAGAAGGCGAACAGGAAGGCCATGGTGACCTTTGATGCCAGCCCATAACCGCACCAGACCACGATGATGGGCGCCAGCCCGATCTTTGGGATGGATTGCAGCGCCACCACAAACGGGTAGAGCGTGCGCCGGGCCAGCGGCACGAAAAAGATCAGGGCCGCCAGCGCCACGCCCAGGACGGTGGCGAAGGCGAAACCCAAAGCCACCTCCCCCAGCGTGACCAGCGAATGCTGCCAGAGCTGGGCCCGCGCTCTCCACGTCTCCTCCGCGATGGATGAGAGCGAGGGCAGCAGATAGGGTTTCACTTCGAACAGCCTTACCCCGCCTTCCCACAGGATGATCAGGGCGACGCAGAATAGCAGTACCTCGGCCACACGCCGGATCGTGCCAGTCATTTCCCCCCTCCCTTTTTCAGCTGTTCGATGCGGGCCGGCGGCGGAACCACGAATTTCTCCAGGTCCCAGCGGTCGAACGTGTACATCTGTTTGCCGGGCCATATGGCGGGCGTATGGGGATGGTCCTCATCCACCTGGATCATGTCGGAATAGAATTCGACATTGTTGCCGTCCGGGTCCTTGAACACGATGAAAGTGTTGCCGCCCGGCCCATGCCGCCCATATCCCCGGTCGATGGACACACCGCGCTCCATCAGGAATTCGGTGATCTTCTCCATCTCCGCCATATCGGCGACCTGATAGCTGAAATGCTCCACGGGGGACGTGGCGGGGTCGTGCCGTGCCGCCTGATCCGGCGGCATCTGTAACAGGGCCAGATCGTGATGATCCGTGGCGGCCCGCAGAAAGACCATGTGCCCGTCGATCCAGTCGGACACTTCCAGCCCGACAATGTCGCGGTAAAAGGCCAGCGATACCTGGATATCCCGCACCTTCAGCACCAGATGGCCGAGCTTCAACGGCTTGGGTCGAAACATGATGTGGCTCCTTGTCTGATTACCGTAGGTCGTGGGTGAGGCAAGGCCGAACCCCGACAAACCACGGTGCCAATCAGTGTCGGGGTTCGGCTCCGCCTCACCCGCGACCTACGGCAGATAATCGGTCGTGAACACGTCGCCGACCTTCACATCCGCCTTCAGCCCATAGGCGCCGCGCAGGAAGTCGAGCGTGCCGGCCACCCGGTCGGTTTCCATCCAGCCGGCGCGGGCCTGATGCTTCAGCAATGCGCCGGTTTCCAGCAGTTGCTGCTTGGTGATGGAAGCGTCCAGCACGGGGTAATGTTTCAGCATCACGGCCACCGCAGCGTCGGGGTCGGCCAGGGCGGCGGCGTAGCCGCGATATGTAGCCTTCAGGAAGGCGCGCACCTGTTCGGGCCGCTCCTTGATGACCTTGTCGCTGCTGATCAGGCCGTTGCCATAGATGTCGAGGTTGAAGTCGGCATAGGCAAGCCAGCCCAGGCTCAGCCCCGCCTCTTCCGCCCGGCGGCGGAACAGGGGCAGGGAATTGCCCAGCCAGCATTCACCCGCATCGATCTTACCCTCCACCAGGGAGGCGACGACGACGGCAGGGTCCAGCTGCATCAGCGTAACCTTGCCCTTGTCCACGCCGTTCTTGTCCAGCCAGGCCGGAACCAGCACCTGCATGGGGGAGTTCTGGCCACCACCGACCACCATGCCGGCCAGATCAGCAGGGCTTTCCACCTTGTGCCGTTCCTTGATGAAGCACAGGCCGGCGGGCCAGCGGTCGCTAATGGCGCCGATCATGCGGGCCGTCCCGCCATTGGCACGGTTCAGGATGACGGCCAGCGGATCGGCATAGCCAAACTGGAACATGCCCTGGTCCAGCTCATTGGCGGTGCGGATGCCGCCGAAACCGCGCACCGCCTCCACCAAAAGCCCTTCTTCGGCATAGAACCCCTTGTCGATGGCCAGGATGACCCCGGCCATGCTGCCCTGCGGCAGCCAGGACATGTTGAAGGTGACCTTCTCCGCCGCGTGCTTGTCCTCCCCGCACCCGCCCAGCAGCAGACCGGCGGTGAGAAGGGTGGCGGCGGTCACTATGCGGGCAAAGCGGCGCATCTCAACCCTCCGCAATCACGGGATTGGCAATCTCGCCCACATGTTCGATTCCGGCCACCATGCGGTCGCCGGGTTTCAGGAAGATGCCGCGCGCCATGCCCACTCCGGCGGGCGTGCCCGTGGCCAGAAGGTCGGTGGGGCGCAGTTCCAGCAGGCGCGACAGATAGGCGATCTGTTCGAATGTATTGAAGATCATGTCGCCGCTGGTCCCGTCCTGCATCATCTCCCCGTTCACCGACAGGGTCAGGCGCAGGCGGTGCAGGTCAGGCACGCAGGATTTCGGCACGAACCAGGGGCCGACAGGCGTGAAACTGTCAAAGCTCTTGCCACGGAACCAGTCATGGCTGAACGGAAAGTCGGTGCGCCGCGTCAGGTCGCGGGCGGAGATATCGTTGACCACGACATAACCCGCGACATGGTCCAGGGCGCGTGCCTCCGGGATACGCCGCCCGGCCTTGCCGATGACCACACCCAGTTCGACCTCCCAATCCACCTTCTGGCTTTCGGGCGGCAGAACCACGGGTTCATCCGGGCCGATGATGCTGGATTGGGATTTCATGAAGACGAACGGCGTGCTGTCCACCTTGGCCGCCAGTTTCGTCTCCATCTCCGCCGCATGCTCGATATAGTTGGACGCAGCACCGAAGATGCGGAACGGCTGGAACGGTACGGCGGTGCGCGGTGCCTTTGTCAGCGCCACATTACCCTGCCGCGCGCCATTGTCGGCGGCCACGGCCAGGCGGTCGATGCGTGCCTCCAGGTCGGTCCAGCGGCGGATGATGTCCGTGACTGACAGGCTGCCCACCTCACCCGCATCGGGAAGGGCCGAGAGCAGAACGGCCCCGTCAGGCAGGACCAGTGCAGCCGGACCATCGGCATGTTCAAGCGTAGCAAGGGCATACCAGGACATGACTTCCCCCTTGGCCGCCCGGCCCTGCCGGCGGCGTGATTGGATCAAATGGGTGAGGTTGCGTTGAGGGAAGTGTCGCGCCGTCACCCCAACGGAACAAGCATAGGGATGCTATTGCGGAAGGTGATTTTGTTATAACGGGCCGAAGCGCACGCCACCGCGCGCAGAAATGCGAAAGGCCGGACAGCCATCGCCGTCCGGCCTTTCAGCACCTGATCTGGAAGGATCGTCGGGATCAGATCCCGCGCAACCCGCCCTTGGCTCCCTCTTCCAGGAACCATTGATAGGTGAGGCGTAGCCCCTCAGCCAGACTGGTCCTGGCAGTCCAGCCCAGCTTGGCCAGCTTGGCATTATCCATCAGCTTGCGCGGGCTGCCATCCGGCTTGGTCGCGTCAAAGGCGAACCGGCCCTGCCAGCCGACGGTGGCGGCCACCTGTTCGGCCAGCGTACGGATCGACACTTCCTGGCCGGTGCCGATATTCACATGGTCATAGCCGCTGTAATTCTTCAGCAGATAGACCAGACCGTCGGCCAGATCATCGACATAGAGGAATTCGCGCAGCGGCTTGCCGGTGCCCCAGATCGTGACCTCCGGCAGCCTGTCACGCTTGGCATCGTGCAACCGGGCCATCAGGGCCGGCAGGACGTGGCTGCCCTGGGGATGGAAGTTATCACCGATGCCGTAAAGGTTGGTCGGCATGGCGGAGATATAGTCGCAGCCATGCTGCTTGCGGTAGGCCTGGCACAGCTTGATACCCGCGATCTTCGCGATCGCGTACCATTCATTGGTCGGCTCAAGCGGGCCGGTCAACAGTGCATCCTCCGTCATCGGCTGCGGTGCCAGCTTCGGATAGATGCAGGACGAACCCAGGAACAGCAGCTTTTCGACATTGTTGCGGAACGACGCCTGGATGATGTTCGTCTCGATCATCAGGTTTTCGTAAAGAAAATCCGCCGGATAGCTGTTATTGGCCAGGATGCCGCCGACCTTGGCGGCGGCCACCACGACGGCGTCCGGCTTGTTGGCGGCGACCCATTCCTCCACCGCGGCCTGACGGGTCAGGTCCAGCGTATCGCGGCCTGCCGTCAGAACGGTGCACCCTTCAGATTGCAGGCGGCGCACAACGGCGCCACCCACCATGCCACGATGGCCGGCGACCCAGACGCGCTTGCCCGTCAGGTCATAGGGCTTCAGATCGCTCATCATCCGTTCCTTTGGGGCGCCAGTCAGGCCAGCAGCTTCACGTCGGATTGAACCATGTCCTTCACCAGATCGGTGAAGGAGGTGGTGTGGGTCCAGCCCAGCTTTTCCTTGGCCTTGGCCGGATCGCCCAGCAGCAGGTCAACCTCGGTCGGGCGGAAATAGCGCGGGTCGATGCGGACCAGGACGGCGCCGCTGGCGGCATCCACGCCGACCTCGTCCACACCCTCACCACTCCATTCGATATTCTTGCCGACATGGCCGAAGGCGCGTTCCACGAATTCGCGCACCGTGTGCGTTTCACCCGTGGCCAGCACGTAATCCTCGGCTTTTTCCTGCTGCAGGATGCGCCACATGCCTTCGACATAGTCGCGCGCATGGCCCCAGTCGCGCTTGGCGTCCAGATTGCCCAGATACAGGCAATCCTGCTTGCCATGATGGATGGCGGCCACGGCACGCGTGATCTTGCGCGTCACGAAGGTTTCGCCGCGGATCGGGCTTTCATGGTTGAACAGGATGCCGTTGCTGGCATGCATGCCATAGGCCTCGCGGTAGTTCACCGTGATCCAATAGGCGTAAAGCTTGGCGGCGGCATAGGGGCTGCGCGGATAGAACGGCGTCGTCTCCCGCTGCGGCACTTCCTGCACCAGACCGTACAGTTCCGACGTGGATGCCTGATAGAAGCGGGTCTTTTCTTCCAGCTTCAGGATGCGGATGGCCTCCAGCAGGCGCAACGTGCCGATGCCATCGGCATTGGCGGTATATTCCGGGGTCTCGAAGCTGACCTGGACATGGCTTTGCGCGGCCAGGTTATAGATCTCGTCCGGCTGGGTTTCCTGCACGATGCGGATCAGGTTGGTGCTGTCGGTCAGGTCGCCGTAATGCAGCTGGAACCGCACATCCTTTTCATGGATGTCCTGATACAGATGGTCGATGCGGGCCGTATTCAGCGAGGAGGAGCGGCGCTTCAGACCATGGACGATATAGCCCTTGGACAGCAGCAGTTCCGACAGATAGGCACCATCCTGGCCGGTGACGCCGGTGATCAAGGCAACCTTACGCGACATGCTTCTACTCTCCGGGGCGATGGTTGGCCCACCGCCGTTAAAGGAACCGCCTGACCGCCCCGCCAGCGGCGAACAAACCGTGCTTCTACCGCGTCGCGGCAGAATTGTGAACCCACGCCGAACGCGAACCCGTTACGCCCCCAGCGTCTCCAGCGCCCGGAACACCGCATCGGCATCGCCAACATCCGCGCGGATGTAACGCTGGCCCTCGCGCTGACCCTCACGGCAGATCAGGTCGACATCCGATTCAGGCGAGCCGATATAAAGCACATCCTTGCCTGACGCGATGCAGCCATAGGTCTTGGACGGAATGACATAGGCCACGAACCCGTCGCGCAAGGTGATCAGATGCGCATCGGGCGTGACCAGCAGGCGGCCCAGATCGCCGAACGGCACGGGACGGCCGCGCGCCACGGGCAGGCCCTCATCCTTCAACCTTTGTTCCACCACATCGGCCCCGGCCCCGATGGCATTCAGCCACAGGCCGACGGTGCCGCTGCCGGTACGGTGATGGCGGATATAGGCGTCGATGAAAGTGTCGGTATCGTGCGCCACACCCCAATTGCCGGAATAAAGCAGGATTTTTTTGCCCGCCAGTTCCGCCGGGATGGCCAGCGGCACCTCATCGCCTGTCAGTTCGACGGGCGGCGGGTCACGCTTCAACACGATGTTATCGGCGGGGATGCCATACCGGCGCAGCAAGCGGACCTGATCCTCGCCCGACGCCTCAAACATCTGCACCCGGCGGCGCAGCCAGATGGTCAGGGCCAGGGCCGCGTCCAGCACCTTGGACGGCTTGGTCCGCGATGCGATCAGGCATTCGGGATGGAAGTCCGCGATGCGATAGATCAGCTTCTTGCGCAGCAGGACATTCAGCGGCACCAGGAAATGCAGCAGGAAGGGCGGCGACCCGGTGAACAGGATCTCATCCGCCGCCGACAGGTATTTCCAGGCCCGGCTGATCAGCATGGCATTGGTGCGCATGGTCCAGGCCAAACGCCGGCCCAGGCTGGCGCGGTCAAGCGGTGGGGCCGGCAGGCGCAGGGTGCGGACGATGCCGGGGCCAACCGTTTCTTCTTCCAGGCTCGCCGTCGAACCGGAAGTCAGGCCCACCAGCGTGACGTCATAGCCCAACGCCGCGCGTTCACGGCAATGCATCACGGCATATTGGCCGACGGCGCCGAAATCAGGCGGCAGCCAGTCGCACAGGTAAACAAGCTTGGTCATCATCAACCGGATCGGGATCGGTACAAGCGCGGCATTGACTGCGAAAGCAGCGGCGCTGTCAATCCGCCCCGCTCGCCGGGCTGCCTCCCGCGCTGGTGCCGGAACCTTCGGACAGAAGATGCGTTGCCTCTGCCTTGGCCCGCGCAATATCGGCGGCGAAGATCACCGGCCCCTTGCGGTGGCGCAGGCCCAATCCGCGCAGCACGCCCAGCGGTTGGCGCTGCACCCCCGCCATCACCACATGCGCCCCGCGCTTGCCCGCCCGCACCACCAGGGTGGACAGGGCGTCGGCGCCGGTAGCGTCCAGCATGGGCACGGCATTCATATCCAGGATCAGGACACGCGGCGCACCACCGGTGCGGTCCAGCACATCCAGCAGCTTGCGTGCCGCCCCAAAGAACATCGGTCCATCAATACGGTAAAGCGCGGCCCCTGCCGGCAGACCCTTGGCAAGACCCGGCTGCTCCCCGCTGTCGGACACGGCCACGCTTTCCGACATGCGGTGCATGAACAGCACAGCCGCCAGCAGCACCCCGACCTCGATCGCCACCGTCAGGTCGATCGCGATGGTCAGAGTGAAGGTGGTGACCAGAAGCACCCGGTCGCTGACCGGGGCTGTGCGCAGGGCGTGCAGGAACCGTCCGGCATCGCTCATGTTCCAGGCCACCACCACCAGCACAGCGGCCAGCACCGCCAGCGGCACGAAGGCGGCCAGCCCGCTGAAGGCCAGCATGAACAGCAGCAGGAAGGCCGCATGCAGCATGCCGGAGACAGGCGAGCGGGCACCCGACCGGATATTGGTGACGGTGCGCGCAATCGCCCCCGTGGCCGGCAGCCCACCCACCAGGGCCGACGCCGTATTGGCCACCCCCTGAGCCAGCAATTCGGCATTGGGCCGGTGCCGCCGCCCCGTCATGCCATCCGCCACGACCGCCGAGAGCAGCGACTCGACCCCTGCCAGAAAGGCGATGGTCAATGCTGCTGGCAGCAGGGTGCGCAGCTTCACCCATGTAATATCCGGCAGCACCGGCATCGGCAGATGATCAGGGATACCGCCGAATTTTGAACCAATGGTTTCCACCGGCAGACCAAGGGCGAAGGCCACAACAGAGCCCAGTACCACGGCCACCAGAAACCCCGGTATCTTGGGCGCCCAGCGGCGCAGTCCCAGGATCAAGGCCAATGCCCCCAGCCCGACCAGGGCAGCCACCCCCACCGTGTCGCGCGCGGCCCAGAAGGCAGGCCATTTATCAATGAACTCCGCCGGGACACCTCCCATCGACAGGCCCAGCAGATCCTTGATCTGGCTGGAGAAGATGATGACGGCGATGCCGGCGGTGAAGCCGGTCACGACAGGTTCGGGGATATACTTGATCCACTGCCCCAGCCGCAGCAGCGCGGCGGCCACCAGGACGATGCCGGCCATCAGGGTCGCCAGCACCAGGCCATCATAGCCATGCTGATTAATCACCCCGACCACAACGACGACAAACGCCCCCGTCGGCCCCCCGATCTGTACCCGGCTGCCGCCCAACGCCGAAATCAGGAACCCCGCAACCACGGCGGTGACCAACCCCTTGTCTGGCGTCGTGCCCGACGCAATGGCCAGCGCCATGGCCAGCGGCAGGGCCACGATGGCCACCGTCAGCCCGGCAATGGCATCGGCGCGCAGCGCGGCAAGGCCGTAACCTTCGCGCAGGGTAGTGACCAGTTTTGGCAGCAGTTCACGGGTCAGAGGAACCGGGGTGGCGCTCATGGGCAGCCTCACAGAACAACATCAGGAATTATGTAGTTCTTTCAGGTTCCGCCTTTTGGGGGGTGTTGGTCAAGGGGATGTCAATCAGTCCAGATAACTGGGTATTGCCGTCCGCTCAATGATCTCTGAAGCGAGATGCCAAAAATCTGATTCGGCGTTACGAACGGCAACGGCCAGAGCGCCCATCGCGCCGTCGGCAGCCGACAGTTTAAACATAGGCTTCCGCGCATCTTGCGCAATAGAGACCAAACTCCGACTATTTTTAATCTCTGCCAAGCAATGTTTCGTTTGCACTGCTTCTGATAGTGGAAATGACCGCAGAAACTCCCGATAGGATTGGTCAACTTCTTCCGATGAACAACGGTTAACGTCTGTTTGACTAAACCTTCCGTTAATATATGGCATCAAGACGTAACCAAGTGGAATCATTTGACCGCTGGGTAACAGTTGATCCGGATTTTGCCATCTGCTTCTTAAAGCCTGCCAATCGGCACACCACTCAACAAGCGTGCAGCCAAGGTCTTCCAGCACGCTCACGGTTGAACGATCCGGTGCCAATGGCACCACGACAAAATCCGATCCGGTCAAAGCTGATCGGCTGATAGCCCCAAAATTCGGGCCTGTATCTGCCAGAATGAATTCCGCCCCATGTGCCTTGGCGGCTACCTGCGCAACCTGCCAGAAAGATGACAAGGTCAGCAGAGAGCGGGGCATGTTTTCGCTGCCGTTAATGGCTTTGAACCACTCAGCCGACAGCCCCCTCTCAATTCCCCCCAGGGCGAGATCCCCCGGTACCAGATGCAGGTTTGGCGTTATCTCCTGTGTTTCCGGGGGCAGAATATCACCCCCGATAAACAAGGGCTTCACGCACTGAAAAATCGTGGTGCCATAGTCAGTCGGCGTATTCTTCGTCCAGATCGCCTCAAACGCCTCATCTTGCAAAAATGCCGATGTCAGGTTGGCCTGAGGGTCCAGATCGATGGTCACCACTTTCCGGCCCATTTCCGACAACATCCACGCCAGATGGAAGACAAGCGATGTCCGTCCAACCCGCGCCTTATTGTTGAAAAAGGTCAGAACCGGAACGCTCATGGTGCCTTCCTGAGGGTCGCCAGGACGAAATTGTCCTGCACATTGAATTCCAGCAGTGGGTTACCGTTCTTCTTCATCAGGTCTTGCGCATTGGCGATCCCAGCGCCAAACCGCTGCGCATAACCTAAAATCTTGAACGCCGCCGCCAGTTGCGGATTGCGATAATCCGTAAAGCCGGGCCGCCCGAAATTCTCACGTGTCACCACGCCATAGGGGCCGCCGGGGTTCAGTATTTCAACCCGATCATTGAACCAGTATAGCCGAACCGGCGCATTGGTTCCTTCATAGGTCCGGTGCATCACGGCGTTCCGCGCCAATTGCTGCAAGGCTGCCAACGGATAGGGGCTGGTCCGCACCTCACGATCCTGCGACGTAAAGTCAATGCGGCTGGCAAGGTGCAGCCGAAGCTTTTCGTCCAGTTGCCGCAGCTTCATCGACAGAGTTCCGTCAATTTCAGCCGCATCAATGATGGGGTCGCTCAACTCCGTTCCGTCGATGCGCAGGAACTGGATGTAATCCCCCGGTATCCAGGTACGCGGGGTGATGCCCAGTACTAGGTGGCCAAGCACGGTCGGCACCGGTTCGTCCGCAGCGATGACCATACCGCAGGACGCCAGCCGCTGCTCATAGGTGCGGCCATTGGCGGCCAAGATATCCGGGGCCACGGCATTGATCAGATATTCATGTTCAAAATCAAGCCGACTCAAATCATCCAGGCTGCTACCGCGCACCGGTTGCGCCTCGAACAGCCGATCCCGAAACCGGCGCTTTTCGTTCAATATCCGCTCATCCTGCGCCGTGGCGATATCGCGGCGGGGGCCCGTGCGCACCCAAATGCGGCCATCATATCGAACCGGCGGCGCATCGGCGGGATAGACGGTGACAACCGCCATCTCCGCACCCTTCAATCGCCGGCGCTCCACGATCAAGGTTGGCGGCGGTACGATCTGCCCATCCGTTTTGATATGGGCAAGGGATTGTAAAAGCTGGTCAGTCACGATGATACCAGCCGGGCTGCCATCATCGCGGGCGCCGATGAACAACACGCCGGGCCGATCATGGTTGGGCAGGTCGTTGGCGAAGGCACAGACAGCTTGGCGTGCCTTGTTGGCAACATCGCCCTTCCAGTCCTGCTTGCGCTCGCTCCGGTCAGACTCCAAATCATCCAACAGCGACAGAAGCTCCGCATCGCTTAACGGCGTCATCGCGCTCACCCAGCCGTGAAACATTGCTTCTATCGATATGGGCGCTGAAGTCGATAGGCGTCAATGAAAACAAAGCCCCATTGCCCTCTGCCCCCCGCCAGCGTATTCCAGAAGCATTCACCCCCGCGCATGCCCGAAAGCCGCCCCCCGCCCATGTCCCAGCCGTCTGATCCCTCCCCCGCCATCCCCGCCGCCGTGGGGGCCAGCCTGTCGGGGACGAACCTGGAGCGGGCGGGGGATCATAATCAGCGGGTGACGTTGCAGGCGATCCGGGTCGGTGGTCCGATCACGCGGGCCGATCTGGCGGAGATTACCGGGCTGACGGCCCCTGCCATTGCCAACATCACCAAGCGTCTGCTGGCCGAAGGGTTGATCCTGGAGGCCGGAAGGCTGCTGGGGCAGCGGGGACAGCCGGCCATGAAGCTGGCCATCAATCCCGATGGCTGCTTTTCCATCGGCGTCAATATCGACCGCGACCATATCACCCTGGTGGTGCTGGACCTGCTGGGTCAGGTGCGGGCGCGCGCCACGCGGGAGGTGGATTTCGCCCTGCCGGATGAGGTGGCTGAGTTTGTGCGCACCGAACTGTCGGCCATCCTGGCTAAAGGCACCATCAAGGCCAAGCGCCTGATCGGGCTGGGTATCGCCCTGCCGGACGATCTGGGCCGGGTGCATCTGCCGCATCAACCGGACGAATATGAGGTCTGGAACCAGACCGATATCCCGTCGCTATTCACGGGCCTGCCGGCCCTGCCCATCTTTGTGGAGAATGACGCGACGGCGGCAGCCCTGGGCGAGGCGCAGTTCGGTCTGGGTCTGCGCCATCCCAGCTTTTTCTACCTGCTGATCAGCCGGGGGCTGGGCGGCGGGCTGGTCCTGGATGGGCAATATTTCCGGGGTGCCGATGGCCGGGCTGGAGAGATCGGGTTCCTGCCGGTCCATCATCCCGCAACCAAGGCGGCGGCATTGCAGGATGCTGTGTCGCTGTCGGCCCTGTTCGATCATATGGAAGCGCGCGGCCAGCGGGTGACGCAGCCCGACGACCTTCTGTCGCTGAACGAGGCGGGCAAGGCAGCCCTGGCCGACTGGATCACACTGTCGGCGGATCTGCTGACCGGACCGATGCTGGCCATTTCCTGCCTGATCAACCCACAGGCCTTGTTCATCGGCGGGCGGTTGCCGGCGCCGCTGGTGGATGAACTGGCGGTGGCGGTGAATGCCCGCATGCAGGCGGGCCGGGGACAGGTGCCGATCCTGGCCCCCCTGCGCCGCGCCGCCATGGCCGCCGATGCGCCCGCCGTGGGGGCCGCCATCCTGCCCTTCAACCACCGCCTGCTGCCGGGACGTTCGGTCCTGATGAAAACCGCCGAAGAATAGGCAACAATGGGGGCGACGGAACGTTGTTGGCGATAACCCGCCACCCGACCGGAAGCCCCGAGGATCAATGCCCATGTTCGCATCCCCCCTTTATGAGGCCGCCCGCCGCCGCGATGCCCTGGTGACCTGGGCCGTTGAGCATGCGTTCCCCCTATGGTGGGATGCCGGATACGACCATGCGCGCGATGGTTTTCACGAGAAACTGGACAAGACGGGACAGCCGGTGGACCTGCCCCGCCGGGCACGGGTGCAGCCACGACAGATCTATGCCTATGCCACGGCCCCTGCGCTTGGTTGGGAAGGACCGGCGGGCAGCATTGTGCATCGCGCCCTGGATGCCTATCTGGCGCGTTACCGCCGCGCGGATGGCCTGTTCCGCACGCTGGCGGCGGCGGATGGCCAGGTGCTGGATGACAGTGCCGACCTGTATGATCAGGCCTTCGCCCTGTTCGCGCTGGCCCATGCGTCCCGCGCGCTGAATAAGCGGGCGGAACTGGAGCGGGTGGCCACGGCGTTGCGTGACCTGCTGATCGGACGCTGTGACCGGCTGGGCGGCTTCGCGCTGCTGGACCCCGATGCCCTGCCCCTGCAATCCAACCCTAACATGCATTTGCTGGAGGCATCGCTTGCCTGGGAAGAGGCGGGCGGGGACATGCGCTGGACCGCCATGGCCGACGGTATCGCCGAACTGGCCCTTTCGCGCTTCATCGACCCGGCCACGGGCGCGCTGCGAGAGTTCTTCGACGCGTCCTGGCATCCGGCGGCTGGTGAGGCGGGGCGGATCGTGGAACCGGGGCATCAGTTCGAATGGGCCTGGCTGCTGCTGCGCTGGGGCCGGGCACGCGGGCGGGCCGATGGCACGCGGGCCGGTTTGCGCCTGCTGGAAATCGGGGAAACATACGGGGTCGATCCAGCGCGTGGTGTGGCATTCAACAGCCTGCTGGATGATTTCAGTATCCATGATCATACTGCCCGTCTGTGGCCACAGACGGAGCGGTTGAAGGCCGCCTTGCTAGCCGCCGAAATCACGGGCGAGGAACAATACTGGAGCCAAGCCGCAAAGGCGGCGGACGGGTTGTCGCTCTATCTGAACACGCCCGTGAAGGGCCTGTGGTGGGACCGGCTGTCGCACGACGGTACCTTCGTGGACGAGCCGGCCCCGGCCAGCAGTTTTTATCACATCATCTGCGCCATCGCGGAGTTCGACCGCGTAGTGACGGAGGCGGGCATAAAGAGGCCCGCTTAGGGACTGTTAAGATTGAGAAAACCTGCCTCCCCGGCGAAGGCCGGGGCCCAGGGGTCACAGGCTCAAACCTCGAAGCTGCGTTGATCGACGCTGCTGATCGGTCGGGCCCCTGGCCCCTGGGCCCCGGCCTTCGCCGGGGAGGCAATCTATGAGTTTCAATGGGTTAGAAAGACCGCACCCTGAATCTCAACACACCCTAGTACTACAGTTGCATTTTCTGTGTTTGACAGTGGGCGAGAGTGGATGGGACCGGCTTTGTGAAGAAGGGCGCCCATTCGGTTGGGGTCGGTCGTCAATATTCGGGGACGGCGGGCCGGATCGAGAATTACCAGGTTGGTGTGTTTCTGGCCTATGCGGGGCCGTGGGGCCAGGCACTGATCGACCGTCGGCTGTATCTGCCGAAGGACTGGGGCGGGGACACGGCTCGCCGGGCGAAGGCGCAGGTGCCGGAGGACGTAACATTCGCACCAAAGACACAGATCGCCCGTGATCTGATCGCGGCGGCGCTGGATGGTGGCGTGACCTGTGCCTGGGTGCTGGCCGATGCCTTGTATGGTTCGGACGGCGGCCTGCGCCGCATGCTGGAGGGGCGTCGGCAGCCCTATGTACTCGCCGTCCGTTCCAACCAGACCTTGCGGTTCTTGACAGCGGAAGGCTTGTTGCAGACTGACCCGCAGACTATGGCCGATGACCTGCCGGCCGAAGCCTGGACCCGTCTGGCTGCCGGCGAAGGCGCCATGGGCCTGCGCCTTTACGACTGGGCACGGATCCCGCTGGCCTGGACCTGTGACGAAGGGTTCGAGCGCTGGGTCCTGATCCGCCGCAACCGGCACAATCCGGGCAGGCGGGCCTATTATTTCGTCTTTGCACCGGCCGGCACCGCCATGGCTGAACTGGCCGGTGCCGCCGGGCCGCGCTGGACTATCGAGGAATGTTTCCAGCGCACCAAAGACGACCTAGGCCTCGACCATTGCGAGGCCCGATCACGGCACGGCTGGCACCGCCACATGACCCTATGCATGGCGGCCGCTGCTTTCCTCGCTAAACTGGCTGCGGACCTGCGCCGGGACGCTGAGGCCAAATGGAACGAGAAAGGAGTCCGGCAACCCAAATCGCCGCCTGAACCGCCTCAAGGCCCTCATCCCCTCCGTTCCCGAAATCAGGCGCCTCATCGCACGCATCCGGTTCCCGGCAGCCACCGACATCGACGCCATACTCGACTGCTCGATCTGGAGGCGACGACATCAGGCAAACGCCGCTCTCGCCCACTATCAAACACAGAAAATGCAACTGTAGTACTAAGGCCACGGCGTATGATGTATCGGAAATACTATTTTTGAGTGGCGAGCGGCCACCCGTGTGCCACGCTATCCTGTACGACTTCGCCTCATGCCCATGCAGCAGTGCATGGGTTCAAGCGCAATAATTTTCATGACTGACTTGCTTACGCAAAATCCCATGGAATTTTTCAGCCATAACGCATGGCTGGAGATGTCCCATGAGCCGCGAATCGCTGCTACCCCGATTTACCCAGACCTTTCCCCGCGACCTGTTCATCGACCTGCTGGATGCATGTCCGGCAGAGGCGCAGAAGGCCGCGGAGATGGTGAAGGAGAGGTCCGGCCTGACGGGCCGCCCGGCGAGGGAGCTGATCGGGCAGGCCCGGTTCCGCATGCAGTCCCGTGCCTTCACGGAGTTGTGCCTGAAGCATGGCGGCGTTCCCCTGGCCGGGGATGTCATCCCGAACACCGACAAGCGGGTTTACCAGCCGTTCCACCGGTTCCAGGGCGCCACCAGCAAGCATGGCATCATCCTCGCGCTGGCCACGATATCCGAACCGCGTTCGCTGCTGGCCAAATGGCCCTCGTCGCATTGGGAGACAGTGCGATGAAGATGGGTACGCCAGGTTTCGTTCCCGGTCGCCTAACGCAGGCCAGGGAAGCTCAACGGATTCCGAGCATGACGGCGCTTGCTCGCAAGATCGGGGGCAACGCCAGTACGGTGTCCCGATGGGAGGACGGAAGCTCAGAGCTGGTCCCCGGTGAGCGGACAGTTTGGTAAGCTTGGTTTGCCCTTATTGAA
>NZ_JBMDKE010000090.1:0-1321 GCF_057809555.1 Niveispirillum sp. FG156
TAGCAGGGTGCGGAAAAATCGATCTCCGTGCCGCCTTTCCCCATCGACCAGGTCAGTTTTGGCGTCTGGTTTCGGGGTTATTGGCCTTGTTTCCGGCCATTTTTGCCGGTTTCCGCCGATTTGAGGCGGAATCCGGGCGTTGTCAGGCGGCCCGCATGAGTTTGGGCAGCCTGATCAGGTTGTAAGCGGCGGCGTTGAGGGCAAAGACCCAGTCGATGCGGTCGGTGCCCTTGTGCCGGGTTTTGCGCAGGCCGGCGGCGGCCTTGATCCAGCCGAACACCTCTTCGATGCGCTTGCGGATGCGCAGGGAGATGGCATAGCCGGGATGGCGGGTGGTGCGACCGTCGATGGCGCTGCTGCGCCGTAAGGTTCCGTCTTCCCGGCGCTGTTCGTTGCGGGCGATGTGGGGCGTGACCTTGCGGTCGCGCAGGTCCTTGACGAAGTCCCGGAGATCATAGGCCTTGTCGGCCCCCAGCGTGATGCGGCCCTTGGGCTTCAGGTCGTCGATCAGGGCCAGAGCGGCCTCGCGCTCGGCCGTGCCCGTGGCCTGGGTGACCATGGCCCCCACCACAAGGCCGTTGCGGTTCTCCATCAGCACATGGCCCATGAAGGCTAGGCGCGAGGGCTGACCATCGGCCTTGCGGTACAGCTTGGCGTCGGGGTCGGTGGTCGAGGCATGGGTCTGGTTCGACCGCTTCTCGCCCCGGAAATCCCGCTCCGCATTGCGCCCCGGGCCCGGCGGCTCGTCCCCGCCATCCTTGGGACGGAAGCTCTTCATCGAGGCCCAGGCATCCAGCAGCGTGCCATCCACCGAAAAATGCTCATCCGACAGAAGGTTACGCGCCTGTGCCTGTGCCACCACCGCCGCCAGGAATTTCGACGCCACATCCCCGGCCAGCAGACGGTCCCGGTTCTTGGTGAGCACCGTCACATCCCAGATCGGCGCGTCCATCGACAGGCCTGCAAACCACCGGAACAGAAGATTATAATCCATCTGCTCCATCAATTGCCGCTCCGACCGTATCGAATAAAACGCCTGTAACAGCAGCGCCCGCAGCAGCTTCTCCGGCGGGATCGACGGGCGACCGACTTTCGAATACATCCCCTCAAAATCCGCCGACAAAACCTCCAGGACCTCGTCAACCATCGCCCGGATCGGACGCAACGGGTGACCAGAAGGCACGCGCGCCTCGCAGCTCACATACGAAAACAGGCTGTCACTGCGATTGTCCATGCCCCGCATCATCGTCCCCAATCCAAAACACTCCCAGGATCGAATCACGACAGCCAGCCCGACGGAAGGGGGTTTTCCCGCACCCTG
>NZ_JBMDKE010000091.1:0-1188 GCF_057809555.1 Niveispirillum sp. FG156
GCGCGGTGCGGCTGGTATTGGACAATGAGGGCCAGCACTGCTCACGGTGGCAGGCGATCCTGTCGATTGCGGGCAAGATCGGCTGTTCGGCGCCGATCCTGAACGATTGGGTCAAGAAGGCCGAGGTGGACAGCGGGCGCCACGCTGGCATTCCGACCGAGATGGCCGATCGGCTGAAGGCACTGGAGCGGGAGAACCGTGAGCTGCGTCAGGCGAACGAGATTCTGTGTAAGGCGTTAGCATATTTTGCGATGGCGGAGCCCGACCGCCGGTCGAAGTGATGGTGTCGTTCATCGATGCGCATCGTGATGCGCACGGGGTCGAGCCGATCTGCAGGGTTCTGCCGATCGCCCCATCCACATACTACAGTCATGTTGCAGGCCGATCCGATCCAGAGCGGCTGTCGGATCGGGCACGTCGGAATGCAGCGTTGCGATCGGAGATCCGCCGCGTGTTCGAGGAAAACTGGCGGGTCTATGGCGTGCGGAAGGTCTGGCGGCAACTGGGGCGGGAGGGGTTCGATGTCGCGCTGCACGGTCGCCTAGCTGATGAAGGACATGGGCATCCAGGGCATCATCCGCGACAAGCCGCACAAGACGACGATCCCCGACAAGAAGCTCCCATGCCCGCTGGGCAAGGTGAACCGGCAATTCAGGGTACCCGCACCCAACAGGCTGTAGGTGCCGGATTTCCCCTATGTCGCCACCTGGAAAGGATTCGTCTATGTAGCTTTCGTCATCGACGCCTATGCCCGCAAGATCGTGGGCTGGCGCGTCAGCACCTCCGCGCAGGCGGGGTTCGTGCTCGACGCCTTGGAACAGGCCGTGCCCCGCCAAGGCCATGGGCTCGGTTCACCACAGCGACCGTGGGTCCCAATATCTGTCCATTCGCTATACAGAGCGACTGGCGGAAGCCGGCATCGAACCATCAGTCGGCAGCGTCGGAGACAGCTACGACAACGCCTTGGCGGAAACGATCAACGGGTTGTTCAAGGCCGAGGTCATCTACCGTCGCGGCCCATGGCGCAGTGTCGAGGCCGTGTAATACGCCACTCTGGAATGGGTCGATTGGTTCAACAACCGACGCCTGCTCGAGCCAATCGGAAACATCCCACCCGCAGAAGCCGAGGCCAACTGCTACGCAGCTCTGGAAACTAAAGCCCTGGCCGCGTAACTATTGAATTCCAGC
>NZ_JBMDKE010000092.1:0-1144 GCF_057809555.1 Niveispirillum sp. FG156
CTAGTGCATTGACTCATTGAAGAGATGCAGGGGTGCATCGGAGTTTTTCGAGAATGGCCTCGGCGGATTTTGTCCAGACGAAGGGCTTTGCTGATCCGTTGTGCTCGTTGATGAAGCGCCTGATTTCGTCCTGGAGCTGTGCGACGGAAGTGAAGACGCCGCGCCGCAGCCGCTTTCTGGTGATGATGGAGAAGAAGCCTTCGACGGCGTTGAGCCATGAGGCGGATGTGGGCGTGAAATGGAAGACCCATCTTGGGTGATCGGCGAGCCATTCCAAGACCTTGGGATGCTTGTGGGTGGCATAGTTGTCGACGATGGCGTGAACGACCTTGCCGACGGGGACGGCCCGCTCGACGGCATTGAGGAACTTAATGAATTCCTGATGGCGATGCTTGGGCATGCAGCGGCCGACCACGGTGCCGTTCAGCACGTTCAGCGCCGCGAACAGGGTGGTGGTGCCGTTGCGCTTGTAATCATGGGTCATGGTCCCGCACTTGCCGGGCTTCAGCGGCAGACCGGGCTGGGTGCGGTCCAGCGCCTGGATCTGGCTCTTCTCGTCGATGGACAGGACGACGGCATGCATGGGCGGGTCCATGTAGAGGCCGACGATATCCTCCACCTTGGCGGTGAAGGCCGGGTCGTTGGAACGCTTGAAGGTGCGGATGCGGTGCGGTTGGAGACGGTGCGCCTCCCATATCCGCTGGACTGTTCGCAGGCTGAGGCCCACCGCCTTGGCCATCGCCCGGCCTGTCCAGTGCGTGACGGCCCCCGGCGGTTCCGTGCAGGTCAGCGCCACGATCCGCTGGACCTCCGACGCCGAGACCGGCGCGCGGCCCGGCTTGCGGCTGGGTTCGCGCAGCAGCACATCCACGCCCTTCTCCGCAAACCGGCATTGCCAGCGCCAAACCGACGGGCGGCTGAGCCCGCTCTGCCGGGCAATCTCCTGAACGGGCAGGCGGTCGCCCGATAACAAGACGATCCGAGCCCGCTGAACGTGCTTCAGAGGACGGTTGCGATCCCCGATGATCGCGGTCAACCGCGCACGATCCTCAGGGCTGATGATGACACTGACTGTCTGGGACATGACCCCAGATTCTCACATCGACGCCATCTTGTGAATCCTTTGTCAGCGTCATTGCACTAG
>NZ_JBMDKE010000093.1:0-843 GCF_057809555.1 Niveispirillum sp. FG156
GTTTGAGCTTGGCAAAGAACTGCTCGATCGGGTTCAGGTCTGGGGAATATTTCGGCAGGAACAGGAGCTTGGCCCCGGCTCCCCGGATAGCCTCGCGGACGGCTTTACTTTTGTGTGAGCCGAGATTGTCCATGACGACGATATCCTTTGGCTTCAATGTCGGGACGAGAACCTGTTCGACATAGATTCTGAAGCGTTCGCCGTTGATCGGCCCCTGGATCAGCCAGGGCGCATCGACACGGTCCTGGCGCAGGGCGGCGACGAAGGTCATGGTATTCCAGTGGCCAAAGGGCACCGCGCCCGGCAGGCGCTGACCGCGCGGTGCCCAGCCGCGCAGGGGCGCCATGTTGGTCTTGGTCCAGGTCTCGTCGATGAAGACCAGCCGGGATGGATCGATCCCCGGCCGCAGCCTCAGCCATCGCTCGCGGTGGCGGGCGATATCCGGGCGGCTTCTTTCGCTGGCGACCAATGTTTTTTTTTAAAACTCAGCTGCTCAGCATGCACGAACTCCCAGACCGAGCGATAGTCAACCTTCAGGCCTCGATCCGCCAGTTCCCGAACAAGACCGCGCAGCGTGAACGGCCCGCTCTTGCAGCGGTTCAGCAGCCATTCCCGGTGGTCTCCGGAGATCGCCTTGGGCTTATGCCCGCCCATCTGGCCAGGGGCCACGCTGCCGGTTTCCGCAACACGGTTAAGCCAATTGATCGCCGTGCTGACACCAACGCCAAATCGGGCCGCTGCTTGGTGCCGCGAAAGGCCTTCATGCTCCACCGCAGCCACAACACGTTCCCGCAGATCCATCGAATAGGGCCGTCCCATCGCTTCCAGCATCCATCAGTCATG
>NZ_JBMDKE010000094.1:0-714 GCF_057809555.1 Niveispirillum sp. FG156
GCGCCTGAGGGAACATTATTCTACTGATCCGTCCTTCTTCCTGAACGGAAGGGCGCCTGAGGGAACATTATTCTACTGATCCGTCCTTCTTCCTGAACGGAAGGGCGGGTCTGCCGGGGGAAGGGGCTGCATCCTTCCCCCTGGCTCTTGGCCCCCCAGACTGGAACCTTTCCGCTTCACTTCCGCGCTGGATGGGAGGATGCGGCGGAAAGCCGGTGGACGGCGCGATGGATCGCCGACCCCGCCGGATTGTACCGGTCACGGGGCCCTTTCAGACCAACAGTACCAGGCGATGGTCGGCGCTCTCTCCCATCGCCTTCGGGTGTGATTGACGGTTCAGGCTTTCATCTGGACCGTCAATCACACACCCCAATAAAGGCTGGGTCCGGCCCGCACCCGGACCCCGGTCTCCGATCCCAGGATGACAACGCACCGTTCCGCCTCCGCGACAGGGGTGGGCGGTGCGTTGTCATTCCGGGTCCTTTTGACAGAGGAAACGCGCGCATGGATGGCTTCACCCCCCTTGTACTGGAAGAAAAGCAGATGTCGGCTTCCGTTCCCGCACCGCAGATCGAGACTGGCCAATGGGTTGCCGTGCATGTCAGCGACAGCGCAATGATCGTGTGGTTTCCCCGTGAACAGCATGCCGTAGGTCGCGGGTGAGCGTAGCGAACTCCGACACCGCACAAGCGCCGTCGCTTGTCGGGGTTCGCT
>NZ_JBMDKE010000095.1:0-590 GCF_057809555.1 Niveispirillum sp. FG156
ACGCCACCATCGAGGCGGCACGCGCCGGAGAGGCCGGCAAGGGCTTTGCCGTCGTGGCATCGGAGGTCAAGAGCCTGGCCACCCAGACGGGCCGCGCGACGGAGGATATCAGCCGTCAGGTGGCCGAGATTCAGGCCGCCACCCGCGCCGCCGTGGACGCCATCGCCAGCGTGGCCGATGCCGTGACGGCGCTGGACAGCGGGGCCGGCGAAATTTCCGACGCGGTGCAGCAGCAGGAAGCCACGGTCCTGGAAATCAGCCGGTCCATCCAGACCGTCTCCTCCCGCACCGCCTCGCTGGGCACCACCGTCTCCCGCATGGCCGACATGGCGGGCGGCATCGCCGATGCCGTGGCCAAGACCAACAGCACCGCCGAAGACGCCGAACGCCTGTCCGCCGACATGCATGACCGTCTGGAAGGCTTCATCCACGACCTGCGCGACGCGTCTTGAGGGGCAGCAACGGCACTTAAATTCATAAATTGCCTCCCCGACGAAGGCCGGAGCCCAGGGGCCACACGCCCAACGGTAGTGCTGCTAGAGCGTGTTTCCGTTGACCGGAATCACGCTCTAGCTTTTCGTTTCCTCAAG
>NZ_JBMDKE010000096.1:0-590 GCF_057809555.1 Niveispirillum sp. FG156
GTCTCGGAGCCGGTCGAGCCTGTGCTGCCGGTGTTGCCACCGGTGCCCGTCTCGGAGCCGGTCGAGCCTGTGCTGCCGTTGTTGGTTCCGGTGCCCGTGTCGGAGCCGGTCGAGCCGGTGCTGCCGGTGTTGGAGCCAGTGCCTGTCTCGGAGCCGGTCGAGCCTGTGCTGCCGGTGTTGCCACCGGTGCCCGTCTCGGAGCCGGTCGAGCCTGTGCTGCCGTTGTTGGTTCCGGTGCCCGTGTCGGAGCCGGTCGAGCCGGTGCTGCCGGTGTTGGAGCCAGTGCCTGTCTCGGAGCCGGTCGAGCCTGTGCTGCCGGTGTTGCCACCGGTGCCCGTCTCGGAGCCGGTCGAGCCTGTGCTGCCGTTGTTGGTTCCGGTGCCCGTGTCGGAGCCGGTCGAGCCGGTGCTGCCGGTGTTGGAGCCAGTGCCTGTCTCGGAGCCGGTCGAGCCTGTGCTGCCGGTGTTGCCACCGGTGCCCGTCTCGGAGCCGGTCGAGCCTGTGCTGCCGTTGTTGGTTCCGGTGCCCGTGTCGGAGCCGGTCGAGCCGGTGCTGCCGGTGTTGGAGCCAGTGCCTGTCTCGGAGCCGGT
>NZ_JBMDKE010000097.1:0-586 GCF_057809555.1 Niveispirillum sp. FG156
ACCAGGGCCACCGATCAACACGACATTCTGCGCGCCGTCGATGAACGCGCAGCTGTGGAGTTGGCGCACCGTGGCTTCGTTGATCTCACTGGCGTGGAAATCGAAACCTGCCAGATCCTTGTAGGCTGGGAACCGTGCGGCTTTCATGTGGTAGGCGATGGAACGCACCTCCCGTTCTGCCATCTCGGCCTTCAGCAGTTGCGTCAGGATGGGGATGGCGGCCTCAAAGGCGGGAGCACCTTGCTCAATCAGATCGGTGACGGCCTGCGCCATTCCATACATCTTGAGACTTCGCAGCATGATGACGATGGCAGCACTGGCGGGGTCATGACGCATGACGGCCTCCGGTGCTGCGGGCGCGCAGGTCGTCATAGCGTTCGACATTGGCCTTGGGTTCATGGCGCAGGAGCAGGGTCTGCGGTGTGCTGATGGTCGGCCCGTCGGTCGGCTTACCATCGATCAGGCGATGCAGGATGTTCAGGACATGGGTTTTGGTTGCCACGCCGTCGGACAGGGCCAGTTCGACGGCGGCCAGCACCGCCTGCTCGTCGTGCTGCAGGACCAGGGCCAGGATATCGACCATGTC
>NZ_JBMDKE010000098.1:0-581 GCF_057809555.1 Niveispirillum sp. FG156
GCCGGGAAGCTGGGTTGATCGGTGTATCGCCGGTCTGAGAAGAGCCAGCCGACATCATGACAGACCGTGTGACGACGGATTTCGAGGCGTCCATGGTCATTGTCCGTGGTTTCGCATGTGTCGGCGATCATGTCCGGAGGCGGATCATCGAAGAAGCGCTCAACATCCTGATGGGTGGCGGGTCTGTTGGCCTTGAGGGCCAGCAGATAGTCACCGCCCTTGGCGCGGATGGTTTCGGCGATGGCTGTCTGGGTGCCCATGGCATCAATGGTGACCAGGGCACCGGTGAGTTCCAGGCGCTCCAGCAGCAGCGGGATGGCGGTGATCTCGTTGGACTTGGCCTCGGTCGCTTCCTGGCCGAGAACCAGACGCTGACGCGCCGCCCAGGCCGACACCAGATGCAGCGGGCTACGGCCACGCGCCCGGTCGTGGGTCCGCCGAGAGGTTTTCCCGTCGATGGCGATGATGTCGGGGGCGTCGTCGCGCAAGGTTTCCACCCAGTTGGCAAAGCATTCCTTGAACAGCTCCGCGTCCAGCCCGTTGATCACGTCATTCAGCGTGTCATGGGCGGGAATGCCCCG
>NZ_JBMDKE010000099.1:0-576 GCF_057809555.1 Niveispirillum sp. FG156
TTCCAAGCCGTTGGGTATCCCCTTGCGATTCAACCTAAATTCATCCCGCTCTAGCATTTCGCGATGACACGGCGGATTGCGCCGATGACCTGGTCAACGACATCGCTGGAGAACTGTGAGCGGTGGCCGCTGAAACGTATGGCAACCCGATTAAGGTCCTCGATCGTGCAGTCTCTGAAATCAGCATGCAGCGTCGCCGTTAATCTCGTCCACCAATTCTCGGCTTCTTTCGTCTGCTCTGCTGTCCCCAAGCTCAAAACCGCCCGTCCGCTTCCGGCCCCCTTCTCCGACCCTCCACCCGCATCGCACCCTGTCCACCAAACCGTCGTTTGTCGGCCAACTCCGCACCTTTCCGGAAATCGGCATAAGCAATGGCAATCCGGACAAATTGTTTACCGGACGGGTTTGCGGACAAGCTGGCTGTCGCAACGTTAGTTTATGGAGACACTATTCAGCCCAGCTAATGTTTGCCAGAGTTAGGCTGAAGCACTCCCGAGTGTCATGCCCGCGATAGGCGTGGCATGACTCATATCGGCGCTGACCGCGCCTTACGCTGGGTCCCCGCTTTCGCGGGGA